>JAFYET010000013.1 GCA_017544125.1 Ruminococcus sp.
ACGACACGCAGCATCTCGACCCTTATGCGCATAAGCTCATCTATATCGTTTTTATCAGCAAATCTTATTTTCATATGTTCACCCTTTTCCTAATGGGGGCACCGCCCCGGTATCAACTGCTTTGATACAAACCCCCATGCGCTGACCCACTCGGCGGCTGGAGAGGCTTGGAGAGATTTGAAAGACCTGAAGGTCTTTCAAATCTTCCAAGAAGCCGCCTCGAGGTCAGCTTTATATCTCGCCGTCAAAGCCGCCTGTGACAAGCTTACGTGATGTGACCGTATAGCCGTGAGTTATGGCAAGCGCTGCTGCATCGGCTGCATCGTCGGGTCTGATAATACCACTAAGCCCGAGGATCTTCTTTGTCATCTCCTGCACCTGCTTTTTATCTGCCCTGCCAAAGCCCGTAAGCGAGCTTTTGACCTGGAGCGGAGTATACTCAAACACAGGCACCCCTGCACGCTTTGCAGCAAGCAGTATAACGCCCCTTGCCTGACCGACCTTGATTACCGTCTTGACGTTGGTGTTTGAGAAAAGCTCCTCAATAGCCACCTGCTCGGGGCTGTATGTGTCGATAAGCGACACCATATCTTCATAAATATCATTGAGCCGTGTCGTGAAAGGCACGCCTGCCTTTGTGGATATCTGCCCTATATCAACGGGCGTGAAGCGGTTTGAATGGAAGTCGAGCACTGCATAACCTACTATCGCATAGCCCGGGTCTATACCGAGTATCCTCACAAAAGCCCCTCCTCGAAATGGCATACTTCCCCATTGTTTATAATTAACAATTTATTATACCACATTTTGAGCAGAAATGCAAGCCCTAAAAAGAAAAATCCCCCGTCAGGGAGATTTTTTGTACTATTTATAGTTCACCCCGCCGCCTGTAACATCTCCGAGGTGGTGTATATCGCCGAAGCTGTGCAGGCGGAAGTTGACCTCCTTGCCGAAGCGGTCATCAGTACATAGCACAGCTATCGCCGTAGGCTCGGCAGAAAGCCCCTGCAATGTCAGCACGGGAGACACGCCAAGCAGGTGAGCAATCATTGCGCAGGTAATGCCGAAGTGGCAGAAGAAAGCGAGCGTCTTATCGCAGCTATCCGTTTTTGTGTACATATTGCCGGTTCTTACAAGCCCATGCTCTGCAAGCACAGCATCAAGCCCTTCGCAGGCTTCCTTGAAATGAGTTGGTATGCTGCTGCCTGCCACAGCAGGGACATCTGCAAAGGCTTTATTATCGTAATACTCAGGCACATCTGTCCAGTATTTCGGATACCAATCCCACACAGGGGTGGGTGAAGCATAGCCGGGGGTCAGTGCGCTGTCGTTGAATTCACGAAGCCAGTCACAGGTCGTGGTGGGAATATTTTTACCCTCTAAATATATCCTCCCCGTCTGCTGCGCCCTGCCCATAGGGGAAAGGTAAACAGCATCTATTTTCTCCTCACGCTCAAGGCGCTCTCTGAGCTTTTGCGCCTGTATAACGCCGTTGTCTGTCAGGCAGTCAAGCTCATAATTCGGCT
>JAFYET010000099.1 GCA_017544125.1 Ruminococcus sp.
ATTATGCATTATGAATTATGCATTATGCATTATAAATTATCCATATTTTTGTATATTTACCGTTGACAATTTAAAAGTTTTGTAGTATAATACTATCGGGTATCTTTATTCTGAACGGCGGTGAGGTAATGGTAGAAAAGAGCATTCTCTATATCGGCAACAACAAGATGAACCAGTTCGTCCTCAAACAGGCTATCGGCAAGGATTATAATATAATCATGCTCGGCAGCTATATGGAGGCGGTCAGCAAGACATCTGCACTTGTGGGCAGGGTCAGCGCCGTTATCTGCTGTGACGAGCAGTTCTCAAACGAGATGCAGGTATACGGTGATGATTTCGTCACCAAGAAGTATTGCGATACCGTGCCGCTTATCGCCATAATGCCCAGAGAGATTGTTGAGGACAATGCCTCGGCTATATACAAGGCAGGCTATAACGAGATAATCGAGATGCCCTATGACCCCACCTACCTGCGCACCAAGATGAAAGCCATTACCGATATCTACGCCAAGGCGAGCAAGGGCAGCGGTGATGACAGTGAGGCGCTTGAAAAGCGCACCAAGGTGCTTATAAACGTGCTTTCAAACTGCTTTACGCTCATTCAGTTCGAGTCGGCAGACCACATAATACGAAGCAAGGACTTGACGCACATCATAGCCGAGACATTTGCCGAGATGTACCCCGAATACGGCATCAGCAAGCAGGACGCTGATTATATAGGCGATGCCGCAGCGCTTCACGATATAGGCAAGGCGCTGATACCCCCCGCCATACTCTTTAAGGCAGGCAAGCTCACCGATGATGAGTTCCTTACCATGAAGCAGCACACAGTAAAGGGCGTAGAGCTGCTCACACGCTTCGGGCTTGACAATTCGCACAAGTTCTTTGAATATGCCTTTGAGATAGCCAAGTATCACCACGAGCGCTGGGACGGCAAGGGCTACCCCGACCACCTCGAGGGCGACCAGATACCCGTTGCGGCGCAGATATACTCGATAATCGACGTTTACAACGCCCTTATCGCCGAGCGTGTGTATAAATCGGCTATACCCTACGACCAGGCGCTTTCGATGATAAGAGAGGGCAAGACGGGCGTGTTCCCGCCCAAGGTGCTTTCAGCCTTCAACGAAAGCGAGCCTAAGATGAGAGCCTACCTCGAGCGCTCACTCAATATGAAGATAGAGACCACAGGCACTCTGACCACTCCGTAACGGGGCGGCTGAGTATAATAATAACAATAATAAAGGTATCGCTCTTCGGGCGGTGCCTTTTTTTGTCGCTTTGGAGGGGGCATGACACGCTGATAATGGAAATATTGCCTAAATTTGTTTGTTTCGTTTGTCTAAATCGCCAAAACTGTAACATATTTTTGCAGTATTTTTAATAAATTTCTGTAAGTGGCTTGATTTTTGTACCGTTATGTAGTATAATTAGTTTGGTATAATATGAATAATAAGCTAACTATCGGATGACGATTTAGTCAAAACGGTTAACCAATTCTGAAAGGGAGGAAAAAGGCTATGCTGTTTGATTCTATTGATTTCAAAGCCATGGAATCGAGCCTGAATATGCTTAATGTTAAGCAGCAGGTAATAACAAACAATCTGGCGAATATAGATACTCCTCATTACAAAACGCAGGAGGTCAGCTTCCGTGACCTGCTCGACCGTGAGTATGAGAGCGCAAAGAGCGGCGGCGACTATGCCTTTGAGACCTCCATACTCCAGACGGAGGATACATATTTCACCACAGACGGCAACAACGTAGATGCTGATAAGGAATCGCTCGAGCTTTACTCGACATATCTCCAGCAGTCGTATATCATACAGAAGATGAATATGACTATCAGCAACTACCAGTATGTAATGACAAACGCTACGTTCAGATAAGGAGGGGTGTTAAGTGGCATTTCTGAATTCTCTTAATATCACAGGCTCGGCACTTACTGCCGAGAGGTACAAGACAGATGTTATACTGCAAAACATAGCAAACCAGAATGTGGCTGCTTCATCGCCCGAGGACGCTTACCAGCGCAAGCAGGTGGTGTTCCGTGAAAGACCCATGACCTTTGATGAGCGCATAATGAAGGTATACGGCGGCGGCGTGAGAGTTACCGAGACGGTCGAGCTGGGCGAGGACGTAAACCCCGTTTACGACCCCGACAACCCCCTCGCAGATGAGGACGGATACATATATATGCCAAACGTCAACAACGCCGAGGAGCAGATAGACCTGCTCGAAGCCACCCGTGCCTACGAAGCCAATCTGACGGCACTTTCGGTGGTAAAGGCAATGGCGGCCAAGGGGCTGGAAATAGGCAAGGGATAAATAATAAATAACCAAGCTGAGCCCGAGGCTTAATAACCGCCGAGCGGGTCAGCGCACATGGGGTTGGTGTCAACGTGGTTGACACCGTGGGCTATGCCCCCATTAGGATATAGAATAGGAGTGATAATAAATGCCGGTAGCTTTGATAACTCCCCTCGAGCCGATGAAGGCGTTGGAGCCTGTGGCAGAGCGTGCGGGAAATCTTATAAAAACAGATAAGTCGGGTCAGAGCTTTGAGCAGAGGCTCGAGAGCGCTATAAATAATGTAAGAGAGCTTGAAGAGGCTTCAAACAAGGCTTCCTATGACCTTGCTGTGGGCAAGACCGATGACACGACGGGCGTAATGCTCGCAGCCACCAAGGCACAGATAGCTATTCAGATGACTACCCAGATAACCACAAGGGCGGTCAATACATACAGAGAAATAATGCAGATGAACATTTGATATATCTGCAAGAAGTAAGATAAGAAGTAAAAAGTAGAACGGAATGGGGAACTGCATTCGATGAGTGAGAAGTTAAAAGCCGTAGGTGCCCGCATCAAGGAATGGTGGGGCGGGCTTTCGGCGTTGATAAGGCGGCTTATTATCGTCAGCCTTGTAATAATAGTGGGTGCGGCGATAGGGCTTACCATATTCCTCAACTCCCGCACGGCGGGCTTTGTGACGCTCTTCCCCGATATGTCGGCGGAGGAAACGGCAGAGGTCTACCAGTATTTGCAGAGCGAGAACGTCGAGGTCATCATAAACAACGACGGTCAGCTCATGGTGCGTGAGGAGCAGTGGGATAACCTCGTATACGAGCTTGCAGCCAAGGGCTACCCCCAGTCTGCGCCCTCGTACTCAACATATATAGACAACCTGAGCATGACTATGACAGATTCTGAAAAGAAAAAGCTCATAATCATGGAGCTTCAGGACAGATTGCAGACCACCATCAACCGTATTGACGGCGTAAAGACCTCGGTAGTCACTATATCCTACCCTGAGAGCTCAAACTACGCATGGCAGCAGAACACCGAAAAGGCAAAGGCGAGCGTTACCCTGACGCTAAAGGGCAATACGCAGTTCACCTCGCAGAATGTGCAGGCGATAAAGAACCTGGTGGCATATTCCGCACAGCAGATGAGCCCCGATGACGTTACCGTAATTGATACGAGAACGGGCAAGGAGCTCGGCGGCAGCTCGGGCAATGCCGAGGAGTATGAGCTCAACTCGAGAGAGAACTACGAGCGCATTGTAAGAGAACAGATAGAGGAAAGTGTAATGAAGATACTTCCCAATATCTATGGCGCTGGTAATGTGGCGGCAGCGGCAGCTGTTTCGGTCAACTATGACAAGATCACCGAGGAGATGAAAAAATACTTCGAGGAAAACGGCAATATAGTTGACTGGGAAAAGATAACCTATACCGGCGACCGTGACGGAGACAATGCCCCCGGCGGCGTTACGGGCGAGGAGGACAACACAGACGTTCCCTCATACCCCAACGAGGACGAAGACGCTATACGAAACGACCCCGACTACTACGAGCACGAGGTCGACAACGCAGTAAGCTATGTCCTCACACAGACGGAAAAGGCACAGGGCGTTCTCAATGACGCAAGTGTGTCTATAACCTTAAAGACCAAGAATCCCCTTACCGATGCCGAAAGAGACAGGGTAATAGAGCTTGTCAAGAATGCGACAAGGATATATGACCTCAACAAGATAACTGTCTATGACTGGAGAGGCACCGAGGAGAAGGAAGAATCTGACGAGAAGGTGACAACACCGCTTGCCAAGAACTGGCTCTTCTGGGCTCTGGTGGCACTGGGCGCTATACTGATAGTAGCTATAATAATCATACTCATAGTAACTTCCAAGAGCAAGAAGAAGATCAAAGAGCTTGATAAGAAGAACAAGGAAAAGGTCAACGAGCTCGAGGAGGAGCTGGAGGATACAAGGCGGCGCTCGCTTATCGAGCAGGCTAATGAAAACAACAAGCTGCAAAAGGAAACGGCCGAGGAGGTCAAGAAGTTCGCTATCACCAACCCCGAGCTTACTGCCGCTATCATACGCTCGATGATAAACGAGCAGGAGCTGAGCGAGCAGCAGGGTGAGGGTGAAGATGACAGCATCGGAGGAGATGATAGCTGATGGCAGCCAAAAGAGAAAAAGCATCCCGTGCTAAAGCCAAGGCTCAGGAGACTGAGGCGCAGGAGGAGGCTGTTGCCGCCGAAAAGCGTGAGGATAAGGTGAACGCCTTCCGCCTAAGCTCGGTAGCGACCATGAACAAGCGCACCAAGGCTGCGGCTGTGCTGATAGCACTGGGTACGTCACCTGCCTCTGAGGTGGTAAAATATCTCCACGAGAACGAGGTGGAGACTCTCTCCGCCGAGATAGCGAGGATAAAGAGCCTTACCTCTGAGGAAAAGGAAGATATAATAAACGAATTCTACGAGATGTGTATAGCACAGAAGGCTATCACCGAGGGCGGCGAGAGCTACGCCAAGAGCGTGCTTGACAAGGCTTTCGGTGAGAAGAAGGCTGAGGACCTTATAACCCGTGCCACAAGAAAGATAGACGGCACGCCCTTCTCGTTCATAAACGAAGTTGATAACAGGAACCTGCTTATGACCTTGCAGCACGAGCACCCCCAGACGATAGCCGTAGTGCTGTCGCACGTATCGAGCGACAAGGCATCGAAGATACTCTCGGAATTCCCGAGGGAGAAGCAGATCGAGATAATCGAGCGCATATCGAATATGGACAAGGCTAACCCCGAGATAACAGCCATAGTCGAGAAAATGCTCAGAAACAAGCTGGCAGGCACCTACGGCTCGACGGCATCAGAGCCCGAGCACGGCGGCGTTCAGTATATAGCAGAGATAATGAACCGCATCGACAAAATCTCCCAGAAGGCGGTATTCGAGAGCATGGAGGTCACAAACCCCGAGCTTGTGGGCAAGATAAAGAAGCTGATGTTCGTATTCGGCGATATCGTGAATCTGAACGATACGGAGATACAGGCATTTATCAGAGAGGCGGATACCAAGGATCTTACCGTATCCTTGAAGGCTGCATCGCCCGAGCTGCAGGAGAGGATATTCAGCAATATGTCCTCACGTCAGAAGGAGATGATACAGTCGGATATGCAGTATCTGCATAACCTGCGTATGCGTGATGTCGAGGCGGCACAGCAGAGGATAATAGACGTTATCAGAGGTCTTGAGGAAAGCGGCGATATCGTGCTCTTCAAGGGCGGCGACGATGAGATAATAGCTTAAGGCGTGATGTATATTGCTTAATGTGATAAACCCCGCAAATGTGACCGAAAGCACAAGGGCGGTAGAGATACCCGATGCGGTCATAGTAAAAAAGCCCCGGCCAAAAAACGACGTTTCTCTTGAAAAAGCGGGCGTTGAGACCGATAAATATGATGAGGGGACACTGCGCTCTCTCAGAGAATATTTTGAGGAGCGATACAACGAGCTTGTGAGAAACGCCAAGGAAGAATCCGCAAGGATCGAGGAGGAGTGCAAGGCACGCATAGACGCATCGCTGCGTGAGGCAAGGGAGATAGAGGAAAACGCCAAGGCGCAGGCCGAGCAGATAAAACAACAGGCAGAGGCTGAAGGCGTTCAGATAAAAGAGCAGGCAAGGCTTGACGGCTTTGAAGAGGGCAAGCGCATAAAGGCGCAGGAAACAGAGGAGCTGTTCAAAGCCCTGACCAGACAGATAGATGAGATAAAGACAGCCCAGCAGCAGGCGTTTGATGAGTATGCCGAGCAGCTGAAATTCTTCGCAGTTGATGTGGCTGAGGATGTGGTGAAGCGAAAGGTCGAATCAGATGACCTCTACCTTGAAAACTTAGTAAAGCGTGCGCTTTTAGGCTTCAAGGACGCTGACTACATAAGCGTTACCATGAGCGAGAACCTTTCGATGCTTGCAAAAAAGCTAAAGGAAGACCGCCATTCGGCAGGGCTGCAGAATGCAGAGTTCAAGACCAACCTTCCCGAAGGGGGAAGCGTCATACTCGAGGTAAAGGAGCAGGTGATAGACGCATCGCTCCCGGTACAGTTTGATAATATAAGAGAATACCTCAGAAACATAGACGAGAGTGACGAGGACGATGAACAGTTCATTTGAAAAGATAATAAACCTTCGGCGTGAGATGCGCCATATGAATTTCTATACACGCCTGGGCAAGGTAGAGCAGATAGTCGGCATGATAATCGAAGTGTCGGGGCTGCTTGCAAGCATAGGCGATGTGTGCGAGATAAGGATACCCGGCAAGCCTACCGTTCTCAGCGAGGTCGTGGGCTTTCACGACGGCATAACCCAGATAATGCCCTACGATGAGACTGACGGCATAGGCTACGGCAACACCGTTTACAACACCGGCAAGAAGCTGCGGGTAATGATGGGCGATGCGCTCATCGGCAGAACTGTCGATGCCCTTGGCAGACCCATAGACGGGCTCGGCGAGATAAAGGACGGCATGATGTACCCCATCAGCGGCAAGGTGGCAAACCCCATGCGCCGCCCCGAGATAAGAGAGCCCATAACCCTTGGCGTTAAAGCCATAGACGGCATGATAACCCTCGGCAAAGGGCAGAGAATAGGCATCTTCGCAGGCTCGGGTGTCGGCAAATCGACGCTTATGGGCATGATAGCAAGAAACGTCACCGCAGATGTCAACGTGCTTGCACTTGTGGGCGAGCGTGGAAGAGAGCTTATGGAGTTCTTAAAGAAGGACTTAGGCCCCGAGGGTCTGAAGCGCTCGGTAGTCGTGGTGGCAACATCTGATAACTCGGCAATGCTCAGAAACAAATGCGCTATGACGGCAACTGCCATAGCTGAATATTTCAAGAACCAGGGCAAGGACGTGCTGCTGATGATGGATTCGCTCACACGTTTTTGCATGGCGCAGCGTGAGATAGGGCTCTCGACAGGCGAGCCGCCTGTTGCAAGAGGCTACCCGCCGTCGATATACGCATCACTGCCCAAGCTGCTCGAGCGGTGCGGCAACTTTGAAAACGGCTCTATCACGGGCATATACACCGTTCTTGTCGAGGGTGATGACACCAACGAGCCTGTTGCCGATACGGTAAGAGGTATCATAGACGGTCACATAATGCTATCACGTAAGATAGCAATGACCAACCACTACCCTGCGATAGACGTGCTGGCAAGCCTTTCAAGGCTTATGAGCTCGATAGCCACCCCCGAACAGAAGGAGTGTGCAGGGCAGATAAGAAATATGATGAGCATTTACAACGATAATATAGACCTTATATCCATTGGCGCATATAAATCAGGCTCAAACCCCGAGCTTGACAAGGCGATAAAGAAGATAGATGCTATAAACGCTTTCCTGATGCAGAAGGTCGATGAGAAGTTCTCATTTGACGAGACGGTATCTGAAATGAAGCGCATAGTCAAGGGGTAAAGTGTAAAAAAGCATAGAGAAGATGGTATAAATGAAGAAATTTGAGTTTTCTCTGGGCAGGATAAGAGATTATAAAAACATTCTGCTTGACAGGGAAAAGAACGTGCTTGTGGGGCTGATGATGGAGAAAAACAACATCACCGACCGCATGGAGCAGCTTGATAAGGAATTTGAGCGCATAAACAACGAGATGCACGAGGAGATGCGTGCAGGGCTCAATGTCACAAAGATACGGCTATACGAGGCACAGAAAAACGGTATGCGTGAGGAGCAGAGGCAGCTGGGCGACAGGCTCGACTTTTTGCAGGTGTCGATAGACAAGCAGCAGGAGAGGGTAAGCTCGCTGAAAATGGACGTATCGGGCTACGACAACTTAGAGGCGAAAAAGCGTGAGGAATGGGGCAAGGAATTTGCCAAGGAGCAGGACCTTGTCATAAGCGAATTCGTTTCTCAGAAGTATACGAGAGAGCATAAGAACTACTGATACCGAATGCGCCATGCATTTGATATAAACATTTTGGAAAGAAGGAGGTGAAATGAATGGACGGCAGCAACCTTAACGTGGTGACGACGGGCGATGCGGGCAAGGTGAACCACGCAAAGCCAAAGGCGAGGGTCGATGACAAGAACGTTCAGAATGTTGACTTTCTTGACATAGTAAACAGGCTCTCGGCAAAGCAGGCACATAGCACCCCGAAGGCGGCAAAGGCGGCAGGCACGGCAAAGGGCGAGGCGGCAAAGGTAAATGAAACAAGCGCCGCAGACGAGCCCGAAGACGTAACAGCCGACAGCGAGGTCATGAGCACCCTTGATGAGATAATCAGCGAATACGGGGCTGAGCACCTTAACGCCGATATACTTATGGAGCTTATGTCGATGTACACGGCTGACAGCTCGGTGGAGGCGCTGGTAAGCTCTGATGACCCGATGGAGACGGTAAGATCGCGCCTTTACACCGCGGTTCTAGACCAGACACCCATACTCGGGACGGGCGGCGAGATGATCGACGAGGTAGCCGACGGCTATTTTGACGACCTGATTAACGTCATGAGCTCGTCAAAGGCAGTAAGCAGCCTGCTTGAAGTGCTCAGCACCGTGCAGGACGCTGATGAGTTTGAAAGAGCGCTCAAGACCATATCCGGCATAACCGTCACAAGCGAGATAAACGAGGTGGACAGGACGGTCAACGTTTTAAGCGAGCAGCTAAACCTCTCAAAGGCAGTAATGAGCGCAAAGGCGAGCATCGAAAACGGCGAGCAGGAGCAGCAGGTGCCTGATGAGAGCTATGCACAGCCCCAGCCGGAAGAGAGCAGGGCAGCAAAGACACAGCAGCCGGCAGCTGTTCAGCCCGCAGCCCATAAAAAGGCACAGGCGGCAGAGCAGACAGCGCAGACGGCAGACACGCCCGACACACCCGACAGCACAGCAGCGCAGGCAATGGGCTTTGTGGATTATGGCAGAGGCATCACCCCAAAAGAGGTGCTGACCGAGGGCACACCCGAGGAAAGGGCGGTGTTCGACCAAACGCTCGACCTTTTATCGAGGGCGATAACCGAGGAGAGGCAGCTTTACACCGCAAGGCTTCACCCCGAGGGTCTTGGCGAGATAATCATCAGAATGGAGAAATCGAGCTCGGGCGTGGTGTTTGACATCTTGGCGACCAACGAGAGGACCGCACAGATGATAAACCAGAAGCTCGCACAGCTGCAAACGGGCATGAGCGAGTATGAGGCGAAGATAAACCCCGCAGTCGTAACATCTGCAAGCAATGCAGAGAGTATGTCGGGCTTCGGCTTTGATGACTTTACAGGCGGCTTTGCAGGCTCGGGCGAGAATGCTTACAGCGGCAACAGGCAGCGGGCAGGCACACGCTACACCGAAGCTGGTGAAGATGAACGTGAGGCTAAGACCACAGGCTACAGGACAACGGATATCCTGAACAAAACTATTTAGGAAAAGGAGGAAAACGACTATGGCAATCGACAACATCGGCTCGGGCTACACAGCATCGAGAAACTACACCGACCTTATGAATGGCACCGAGAAGTCTACCAGCGCACAGAGGCTTTACAACAACGTGAAGTTTTCAGACGGCTCGGAGGACAGCGTCGATGTACAGGACTTTTTAAACCTTATGGTGACACAGCTTACCAATCAGGACTTTATGAACCCTGTTGACGACACACAGTATCTCTCGCAGCTGGCACAGTTCTCGTCAATGAGCGCTATGCAGGAGCTGGCATCATTCTCAAAGCAGAGCTTTGCTATGAGCTACCTCGGCAAAGAGGTAACGGCTTCCGTTTATAACATAGGCGGCGAGGTAGAGACTACCACAGGCAAGGTAACGAGCGTATCTCTCGTGGGCGATGATTACAAGTTCACGGTAAACGGCAGAGAGTTCTCTATGAAGGACATAAAGAGCGTTTCCGACAGCACCGAGGCAGCACCAGAGGAGAATGTGCTAAAGGCTCTTGAAGAGACTGACACACAGCAGAACCTGAACCTATAATAAACGCAGCTATGAGCAATAAGCGGTGACTATCCGGTTTTAAATCGAAAGGAGTCTTGAATATGGATATAAATATGCTAAGGCTCACAGCGCCGATAACTACGGGCATACCGCAGACAAGCACAGCAAGCGTAAATGACAGCATTGCCACAGCCAACTTTGACCAGGTGCTCAGAAGCCAGTTGCAGACCAGCGGGCTCAACTTCTCAAAGCACGCAGTCAACAGGGTCGTTGAAAGAAACATCAACGTTTCTGATGACAATATGGAAAGGCTCAATGCAGGCGTTGAGATAGCAAGGGAAAAGGGGCTTGATGACACGCTGATACTTGTTGACGGCTCGGCGTATATAGTAAGCGTAAAAAACAACACAGTAATAACCACAGTTTCAAATGAGGAGCTTGTGGGCAACTGCTTTACAAACATCGAAGGGACGGTTATAGTGTAAAGGCCGGACCTGCAAAGGGGGTCTTTGGTGCGCACCGAACGACAGAGGGCGTGCCCGACAAAACCGCTCCGTACAACTAAAAATCTAACGAACGGAGGATACATTTATGATAAGAAGTTTATATTCAGGCGTTGCAGGCATGACGACCCAGCAGACAAAAATGGACGTTATAGGTAACAATATCTCAAACGTATCGACCTACGGCTTTAAGGCAAGCCGTGTTACATTCAGAGACGTATACTACCAGACATCAAGAGCAGCCACCGAGGCTACGGCTTCAAAGGGCGGTACCAATGCCGTTCAGATAGGCTACGGTGCTAAGATAGGCTCGACAGACGTTAACCAGTCAACTTCCGTTATGGCGACCACCGGTCTTGCACTTGATGCGGCTATCACCGGCGACGGCTACTTCCAGGTAATGGACGGCGACGGCAACATATTCTACACCAAGGCAGGTATGCTCGATGTTGACGCAGACGGCAACCTCGTTGACATCAACGGTAACTTCGTACTCGGCGTTTCGGGCAACAATATGAACCAGGGCGCTTCTTCACAGAGGATAAGGATATCCCTCCCCTACGAGAGCCCCAACGTAGCATCGGCAAGCGATGTTATAAACGGCATAAACATCAAGGTAAGCTCCAGCGCTGAGAACGCAAGCGGCAACCTTTCATTCAACTTCGTTTCAAGCTCGAATATCCCGATAGGGCAGAAGGCTGAGGCTGTGGTTTCTTCAAACGCTATCACGGTAACGCTCAACGCCAACGAGACATTTGCAAGCATAACAGACCTGGAGAACGCAATAAACGATGCAATAACCGCAGCAAACGGCGGCGTGCAGCACCCGGGCGGCAATTTCAGAGTTGACATCGACTCGGCAGCTGCCTTTGCAGAGCCTCTCACAGGCGAGCAGATAGTTGGCGCAAACTTCGGCGTAAGCTCGGGCACGGTGACACTCCCCAAGGAGCTGGAGAGAGCATTCTCGGTAAAGAGCGTGGGCGACAAGTTCGATTACTCTGACCCTATGGACTTTACCATAACAGTAGACGAGACGGCAGGCACCTGCACCATAACAGCAGGCGGCGGCAAGTACAGCGCTACTGTAAATAAAGACCAGATGGAGACTACCGGCTCGGTGGTACTTAAGAGCGGCACTGATGATGACAACTTCGTGCTGACCTTCCCCAACTGGAACAACGTAAAGAGCTATGCGGGCAGCTACACTGCTACCGAGGCTGCAACACCCTCGGCACCCGCAAAGAACTTAGGCCTTGGTGCTACATCATTCGCACTCAAGGGCGGCACAGAGGGCGGCGCTCAGACATTCGCTGACCTGACGGGCGTAGCGATAGGCTACAACGGCGTGCTCTACGGCACACACCCCACCCTCGGCACTGTTGAGCTGGGCAGAATTGACCTTGCAACATTTGACAACCCCGCAGGTCTTTCGCAGGTAGGCTCGACATACTTCCAGAAGACGGTCAACTCGGGTGAGCCCCACCTTTGCATAGCAGGCGAGGACGGCTCGGGCCCGATAGCAGGCGGCACTTTGGAAACATCAAACGTTGACCTCTCGCAGGAGTTCTCGGATATGATAGTAACACAGAGAGGCTTCCAGGCTTGCTCGAGGCTCATCACAGTATCCGACACGATGCTTGAGGAGCTTATAAACCTTAAGAGATAAGCATAAACTGACCCCCAGGGCGGCGTAATGCCGCCCGTTGTGGGTGTTTTGAGATAAGCGGTGATACAAAAGAGCTTATCCTCATCTCTTACAACTGATAGCGGAGGGTATGAAAATGATAGTTCTGACAAGGCAAAACGACACACAATTCGCACTGAATGATGACCTTATTGAAACCATCGAGGAATGCCCCGATACTACCATAAAGCTGACAAACGGCAAGATATACATAGTCGCCGAGAGCATGGCTGAAGTCATCGACAAGATAGTCGAGCACAGGCGGCAGTGCGTCAGCAACGTCTTTTACGGGGCGGATGTAAAGCGCTGAGCGTAAAGGGCGGCAAATCCTTAATTATATGCGAAAGGGGCATATCTTAAGATATGGATATTTCATCGATCATAGGCTGGGTAGTCGGAATGGGACTTATAGTATTCTCTATAATGCTCGGCACCGACCCCGAAACGGGCGGCTACATGATAAATGCGGGTGCTATAAAATCATTTATAGACATACCGTCTATCGCCATAGTTGTGGGCGGTACATTCTGTGCGCTGTTCGTTTCCTACCCGCTTTCAATGTTTAAAAAGATGCCTAAGCACTTAGGCATGATGTTCAAGGACAAGAACAAGAACCCCAACGAGATAATCGAGCAGATAATCGACTTTGCCAAGGAAGCAAGAATAAACGGCGTTCTCGCCCTCGAAGAAAAGGTAAAGGGCATTGATGACAAGTTTATGAAAAATGCGCTGATGATGGTCTGCGACTCGGTAGACCCGCAGAAGGTGCAGGAAATGATGGACAACGAGCTCGATTATATGGAAGAGAGGCACTCGCAGTGTCAGGGCTTCTACCTTAAGGGCTCGGACTATGCGCCTTCCTTCGGTATGATAGGTACCCTGATAGGTCTTATCAACCTGCTTGGCAACCTGTCAGACTCAGACGCTCTGGCGGGCAACATGGCGGTAGCGCTTATCACCACATTCTACGGCTCGTTCTTATCGAGCTTCGTGTTCAAGCCTATAGCCAATAAGCTCAAGATCAGGCACGAATCCGAGATGCTCACAAAGTCGATAATCGTCGTGGGCGTTCAGGGCATTCTTGCAGGCGACAACCCCAACTTCATTCAGGACAAGCTCGTAAAGCTGCTGCCCGCTAACCAGAAGTCGAAAAAGGGCAAGGGCGACGCAGGCAAGTTCAATGATGACGGGCGAATCTAATTCAGGTAACAGGTTACAGGTAACAGGTAACAGGTGATGTATCCGCCTGCGGCGGATATATTTGAAATTTGATTTGAAGAAAGGGGGTATGGCAGTTGGCGAGAAAGAAAGGCGGCGGCGAGGAAAGCGGCGGCAGCTGGATGGATACATACGGCGATATGGTTACGCTGCTGCTCACCTTCTTTATCGTTCTCTACTCGATGTCCTCTATCGAGGAGTCAAAATGGGCGGAGATCGTAAAGGCATTCAATAAAAACGGCAAAACAAAGGTTGACCAGATAGTTCTTGTAGTTGAGGGCGACGGCGACAAGCCCGCAGAAAACAAGGGCGAGGACGAGCCGGAGGGCAAGGGTCTTACTGAGTTTGACGAATTCTATACAGCGCTTGTTGAGTATCTTGACTCGCAGGAGGCATCTGCTGCTGAGGTGGCAGAGCAGGGCAAGGACGACAGCGAGGATCTCTCAAACGGCACAAACAAGGAAAACATCTACCTTAAATTCCAGGATATGATAGCCTTTGAGCCCGACACTGCGGTGCTCAGGGAATCAAGCTATGACTTCCTCGACTTCTTCGGCGAAAAGCTCTCGGAGATAGAGGACAAGCTGGCAGTTGTTATCATCAAGGGTCACACGGCGGCTTATGACAGCTCGGAGGTGGATTCGAGAATACTCTCCTCAGAGCGTGCGAGCACGATAGCCAACTATCTTGAAACAAATTACAACATCGAGCCCAAAAAGCTCTTCCCGCTGGGGCTTGCAAACCTCTACCCGGTAGCCGACAACAAGTCGGAAGAGGGCAGAATGAAGAACAGGCGTGTTGAGATATCAATTATCGGCGTTAACTCGCCGCTTATCAAGAATGACCTGTTAAAGAGCCTTATCGGTATGGATTACGATTATGACAAGATACTTGAGGGCAACTCGCTTGCAAAAGCTGTAACGGGCGATGCAAATGAGGCCAGCGATGAAAAGCAGGCAGAAGAAGAAAAACAGGATGACAAACAGAAGGAAGAAGAATAAATGAGCAATTCCGAAGAGAAGGAGCAGGGCAAGGCTGCCGAAATGACTGCCAAAAAGGCTGTTCTTTACGATTTCAGGGTGCCCAAGAAGTTCACTAAGGAGGACGTAAAGGCACTAAACCGTATAACCGATGCCTTTTTGAAGCACCTAAGCTCGGGGCTTACGACCATGACAAGGGAAAACTGCTCGGTCTACAACCCCCGCATAGAGGAGATAAGGACGACCACCTATCTCGAGAGCCTGCCGAAATACACCATGATAGGCATTCTGGGCTTCACCGTTATCGACACGGAGTTTCGTGACCCGAGGGTGATGTTCCATGTGCCGCCGTCACTGTCTTATCTTCTGATAGACATATTGCAGGGCGGCCCCGGCAAGACGGTGGAGATGGACAGGCAGCACACCGATATAGAGGTAGCTATACTCAAAAACCTGATAACACGCTTTTGCGATATGCTCTCAGCTGCGTGGAGCTCGCTTGTGACTACCGAGATAACCTACGAAAAGAGTGAGACCAACCCCAAGCTCATAGATGTAAGGAGCGAGGGCGACGTAAGGCTCGTCATGAGCTTTGACGTTTCGGTGAAGAACTCGGTATCGACCATAAGCATAGCATACTCGGCGCAGTTTTTAGAAGACCTTATGGAAAAGCTGCACGGGCAGAAGGTGGATACGCAGAACTTCGAGCCGATAGATGCAGAGCGTGACCAGCGCCGCAGGGATCAGATAATAGACACCCTGAGCGAATCAAGCATTGAGCTGAAGGCTGTGTTTGCCGAGCTGACGCTTGATATGCAGGAGGTAATGAGCCTTAAGGTGGGCGACATAATACCCCTTGACAAAAAGCTGACCGATGATATTACGATAGAGGTCGATCATGTTCCGTGGTTCAAGGCAAAGCTGGGACAGACAAATATCAAAAAGGCCGTAAAGATCACGGAGAGCATTTATGAGAGTAACAACGAGTGAGGAGATAATTTCAGATGAGTCTTGACAGATCTAAGTTCGATAAAATATCAGAGGTGCTTTCGGACGCAGTGGGGGCGGCACTTGATGCGCTGTCACCTATTCTCGGCGCAGACCTTAACACAGCGCCCCAGCCTGCACAGATACACACCATAAAGGACACCGACTACTCGGGCGTTATGCCTGCAATGTATTTTAACATAGTGTTCGTGGGTGATATAAGCGGCAAGGCTGTGGCAGTTTTCCGTGAGATAGACCTTGCGGTAATACTCAGACTGCTTATGAATTCTGACAGCGACGAGATAGAGTTTGACGAGATGGGGCTTGGCATGATAAAGGAGATAATGTCTCAGGTGTCAAACAAGCTCTCGGCAAAGCTGGGCGAATTTTTCGGGGTGGAGGCTTCGGCTTCCATATCGGCGCTGATGCAGTTTGAGGGCAACAGCGTGGTAGCCAACGCCTTCGGTGGCAAGGATCAGAGCGAGTGCGCCACGGTAACTACAAAATACGAGGTAGGCACGATACTTAAGGGCAAGGCGTGCGTTACCTTTGACGATATGTGCGTAAACAACCTTACAAAGTATTACGACATGGCAAATGATGACAACACCCAGCAGCAGCTTACCGCTGCACAGAACGTGCAGAGCATGAGCGCAGGCAGGGGGCAGGCATCAAGGCAGCCCCAGAACCGGGGTATGCAGAACAACAACGCACCTGCACTTAACATATCGCCCTCGTCATTCCCGAGGTTTGATGTGGGCAATGATGATGACAGCATAGGAATGCCCGGCAATATGGATCTTCTTATGGAAGTGCCTATGAACGTATGCGTTGAGATAGGCAAGACCAAGAAGAAGATGAAGGAGATAATGAACTTCTCGCAGGGCACGATAATACCCATAGACAAGCAGGCGGGCGCACCCGTTGACATTACTGTTAACGGTCAGCTCATAGCAAGGGGCGACGTTATCGTAATTGATGACAACTTCGGCGTTCGCATAACCGAGCTTGTTAATTCCAAGAACAATCTTACTTCCTGATCGGAGGAGCGGCATTGGACATAGTAAAAAGCGTATTCACGCTTATCTTCGGGCTGATCCTTTTTGCGGGGATACTGTATTTAGCCTACATCTCGACCAAGTTCATAGGCAAGCGCTATATGCTCAGCGGCAAGGGCGGGCGCAACCTAAAGATACTTGAAACGGTATCTGTGGGGCGTGATATGACCATTGCCATAGCAAGGGCAGGCGAGAGGATATTCCTTGTGGGCATAACCCCCGACAGGATAAACCTTTTATCAGAGCTTAAGGAAGACGACCTGCTGACCCCCTATGACGAGGATACGCAGGGGAGCGGCTCGGGTACTACACCGCAGCTTAAGCGTGGCAGCATCAGCTTTGCAGATGCGCTCAGATACAACATAAACAAAAAGCTCGGCAAAGATGCAGATATAAACGACTATATCAAAAAAGAGGAAACATCACCTGATGCGGAGGAAAGCGATAATGACTAAGGCGATAAAAAAACACTTTTCCCGCTTGATATTCGGCTCACTCGGGGTGGCTTTGAGCATGATGCTCATGACGCTGAGGGCAAAAGCCGCAACGGTAGATGTTACCCTTGACACGGGCGAAGCAAACGGCTCATCAAGTGCTTTGGATCTTCTCTTCTTACTGGCGATACTTGCACTTATACCGTCGCTTTTGCTTGTGATGACCTCGTTTACGAGGATAATAATATCGCTCTCCTTTTTAAGGTCTGCTATCGGCACGCAGTCCGCACCGCCTAACCAGGTGCTCATAGGGCTTGCGCTGTTTTTGACTATATTCATTATGTTCCCGACATTCAGCCAGATAAAGGAGCAGGCGTATGACCGCTACGTTGGCGGCGAGATAGGCGAGCGTGAGGCGATAACCGCAGCGGGCAAGCCGCTGAAAGAATTCATGCTGAAGCAGGTCTACAACGACGACCTTGATATGTTCATATCATTAGCTGAGAACAAGGACATAGCCAAGATCGACCACGATGTAATAAGCGACGACCTGACACAGCTGCCCCTTGTGGTAGTGATACCCTCGTTCATAACCAGCGAGATAAAGAGGGCGTTTCTGATAGGTTTCCTGTTATACATTCCGTTCCTGATAATAGACATAGTCGTTTCTTCGACGCTTATGTCAATGGGTATGGTAATGCTGCCGCCTGCGACGATAGCGCTGCCGTTTAAGCTGATGCTGTTCGTACTTGTTGACGGCTGGAGCTTGTTGATACAGAGCCTGATAGTGGGGTTCCATTAGCGGGCTGTCTTATAAATACCTATATGTGGGGAGGCAAGTACATCCGAAGGGGTGCGGGGGCGCTGGTATCAATGACGTTGATACCGAAAGCCCCCGTATAGAAGCCTTGGGAGAAAGTGCCTTCCGGCTTTGCTTAATGAGACAGGTTGTGTGCAAAGTAATAATGCTGTTATATTCCAAAGAAAGGGGCGAAACGCTTGACAACGGGCGATCTGCTTTCGATATTCTCACAGGCGTTCATGGTCGTGTTGAAAATTGCAGGGCCGCTGCTCATCGCCTCGATAGTCATAGGTCTGATAGTTGCTATATTCCAGGCGGCTACGCAGATACACGAGCAGACGCTCACCTTCGTGCCTAAGCTCATCATAATAGCGCTGATACTGCTTGTTGCGGGAACGTGGATGATGACGCTGATGGACGATTTCTTCAAGATGATATTTGACCGCATAGCCAATTTGTAGGTGATATGTCATGGCTACTTTAGGTATAAATATCGAGGACTTACATATATACATTTTCGTATTTGTAAGGCTTGCGGCGATAATTCTTTTCAACCCCGTGTTCTTCAGGGCAAAGATACCCGCAGGGGCAAAGACGGGGCTCATAATGTGCCTGACTATAATCATAGCACCCCTTGTGCCGTCATACAGCTACGACGGGTCGCTGTTGCAGTTTTTAGCAAGCATAATGGGTGAGTTCTTTATAGGCTTTCTGCTGGGGTTCGTGTTCAATGTATACTACTATATGCTGATGTTCGCGGCAGATGTAATGGACACGCAGCTGGGCTTTTCAATGGCAAAGACCATGGACCCGCTGACAAACATTCAGACAGCGACCATGGGCAGCTTTTTCAACATAATGTTCATGCTCTATTTCTTTGCCACCAACTCACACCTGCTGCTTATAAACATGGCAGTAAACACCTTTGATGCGGTGGGTGCGGGGGCAGCATACATAAGCTACAAGGGCGGGTGCGAGTTTGCGATAGCCTTGTTCACGTCGGTGTTCCTGTTGGCGGTAAGGTTGACGCTGCCTTTCGTGGCGGCGGAGTTCGTGCTGGAGGTATCTTTAGGGCTTCTGATGAAGCTGATACCGCAGATACACGTATTCGTAATACAGATGCAGGGCAAGATATTCGTAGGGCTTACGCTGCTCATAGCAATGCTCATACCCGTATCGAACTTTGTATCGGACTACATGGAGCGAATGTTCAAATCAGCAAATGATGCGATAATGTCACTCGTGACTTGATAATTCATAATTCATAATTCATAATGCATAATGAATGTGTCCCGCAAAGCGGGACAGATGCCCATTCGGGCAGCCGCTGCGGCGGAATTATCAATGACCCTGCGGCTTGGCCGCTTTAAATACATCGCCCGCAGGGCGATACCATAATTATGCATTATGCATTATGCATTTTGCATTTACCGAGCGGGGAGTGATGAAGTTTGGCAGGCTCGGCAGGCGATAAGACCGAAGAGGCGACCCCGAAAAAGCGGGAGGACGAGCGAAAAGAAGGTAACATATTCCAAAGCAAGGAAGTAGTTATTTTAGTTACTATGCTTGCCACCTTCTTTGGATTCAAGATAATGTACCCCACCATAATGGCAGCGGCGCAGGAGTTTATGCAAAAGCTCTTTGTGCTTGCGGGGGATATGGAGAAGTTTGATGTTTACTCATCGAGGGAGCTGTTTATAACAGCCTGCCTGTGCATAGTGATATGCTGCGGGCCGCTTCTGGCGATAGCTATGGGTGCGGCGATACTTGCCACCATTGCGCAGACAAAGGGGCTTTTCAACATGAAATCCCTGCGCCCCAAGTTCAGCAGAATGAACCCGCTAAACGGCATCAAGAACCTCTTCTCACTCAAAGGCATAATCGAGCTTTTGAAATCTATCATCAAGATAGTTATACTGTTTTACGTTATATACAGCTTTATCAAGGATAACATAATGGTTTTCCCGAAGATGATGTATATGTCAGTTCCCGAGGCGGCGGAAAAGACGGGGAGTATGCTCTTCTCGCTATTTACGACAGTTGCCATAGCGTTTGCGTTTTTAGCGGGGTTTGACTTCTTCTATCAGCGCTGGGAATACAACCGCAACCTGCGAATGACCAAGCAGGAGGTCAAGGAAGAATACAAGAACATCGAGGGTGACCCACAGATCAAGAGCCAGCGCCGTGCAAGGCAGCAGCAGCTCGCAAGGCAGCGAATGATGCAGGCCGTGCCTACGGCTGACGTTGTTATCAGAAACCCTGAGCACGTAGCGGTAGCTTTAAAATACGACAGAGAGAAATACAAAGCGCCTGTGATAGTTGCCAAGGGTCTTGACAATGTCGCACTCAGGATAGTTCAGATAGCCGAGGAAAACGGCGTAAAGTGCATAGAGAACAAGCTGCTTGCAAGAGCGCTGTATGCACAGACTGAGCTGCTTGATGAGATACCGCCCGAATTCTATCAGGCACTTGCCGAGATAATGGCGGTAATATACAAATAAAAGGGCATATCGCCCGACGGAAAGCCTGTAAAGAGAGTATAAGGGCAATAGTCAGAACAAAAAAGAAAGAGACAAGACAAAAATGAACAAAACCCAAAAAGCAATAACTGTAACGGTAATAGTTTTAGCTGTTATTGCGGCAGGAATACTTGCTTTTTGGATCTATGAAGAATTTATATTTTCAAAGACGGCAAGACATTCAGGCTTGCAGAATAGATAAATACAGAACAAAAGCAAATGTAAAAGGAGCAGTAGAAGTTGGGAAGGCTAAAAAGTATATTTTCTAATACCGTAGCGGTATTCATAGTGCTGATAGTTTTTCTTATCATCATACCGCTGCCGACATTTATACTTGATTTTATGTTTGTGGTGCAGCTGGGGCTGTCGCTCGTTATACTGCTTACCACCCTTTATATAAGGGAAACGCTGGAATTCTCGGTGTTCCCCACCATACTTCTTGTTACCACCCTTTTGCGGCTGGGTCTTAACATATCATCTACCCGTTCTATTCTTACCAATCAGGGCTATGCGGGGGAAATGGTAAAGGCATTCGGTGACTTTGTTATCAAAGGGCAGGTCGTCGTAGGTCTTATCATATTCCTGATAATCGTTTTGGTAAACTTCCTCGTTATCACCAAGGGTTCTGAGAGAGTTGCCGAGGTCTCGGCAAGATTTACCCTCGATGCTATGCCCGGTAAGCAGATGGCGATAGATGCTGACCTTTCTTCCGGCACGATAGACGAAAAGGAAGCAAGACGCAGGCGTGAGAATATTCAACGTGAAGCTGACTTCTTCGGCTCTATGGACGGTGCCTCGAAGTTCGTTAAGGGCGACTCGATAATGTCGATAGTCGTTACATTCATAAACCTCATAGGCGGCATAATCATAGGCTTTATCACAGGCGTGGGCGATTTTTCGACCATTGCGGGCATATACTCGACTGCCACCGTAGGTGACGGTCTTATGTCGCAGATACCGGCACTTTTAGTATCTGTTGCATCAGGTATGATGGTTACCCGCTCGGCATCTGAAAACAACATAAATGCCGACATCTCAAAGCAGTTCCTCTCACAGCCGAGGGTGCTTATGATAGCGGGCATTACGCTTGAATGCCTTATAATCATAGGCTTCCCCTTTGTGCAGACGACCCTTATGGCGGCTATACTCTTCGGCGGCGGGATGCTCCTTCAAAGGCAGGAGAAGCAGACAGCCCAGGTGATTGAAGCGCAGGAGGCAGAGGCTGCCGAGCAGAAGGAAGAGATACAGTCAGAAGCGAGCTTCTACCGCAACATTGACAACCTCTACGGGCTTTTAAATGTTGAGCAGGTAAAGATAGAGTTCGGCTACTCGCTGATACCTTTGGTTGATGAGGCGAGCGGCGGCAGCTTCCTTGACCGAGTGGTAATGTTTAGAAAACAGTTTGCGCTGGAGATGGGCTTTATCATACCGCCTGTGCAGCTGAAGGACAGCGGCATACTGAACCCCAACCAGTATGTAATATACATCAAGGGCGAGCAGGTCTCGGGCGGCGATGTGCTGGTAGACCACTACTTAGGGCTTGCCCCCAGCGAGGAAGAGGACATAATCGACGGCATTGAGACGATAGAGCCTGCCTTCGGCATAAAGGCA
>JAFYET010000100.1 GCA_017544125.1 Ruminococcus sp.
CTGGTGAGCAATTATGCTATGATGGGCTCAAACCCCGCAAAGGTGCTTGAGCAGACCAACGCACAGATATGCAAGAACAACGATGAAGAGATGTTCGTGACTGTATGGTTCGGCATACTCGAGATATCCACAGGCAAGATAACCGCCGCAAATGCCGGCCACGAATACCCCATGATAAGAAAGGCGGACGGGGAGTTTGAGCTTTTCAAGGACAAGCACAGCTTCGTCATAGGCGGCATGGACGGTATGCGCTACAAGGAGTATGAGTTCACCCTTGAAAAGGGCGGCACGCTGTTTCTTTACACCGACGGTGTAGCCGAGGCGACAAATGCCGGCAACAAGCTCTTCGGCACCGACAGAATGCTCGAAGCCCTTAACAAAAACCCCGGCGCATCGCCAAGAATGCTGCTTGCAAACATGAAGCAGGCAGTCGATGAGTTCGTAGGCGAAGCCCCGCAGTTTGATGATCTGACTATGTTGGGGATAAAGTTGAAGTAAAAAAACACCGCACACGGAAGTGATCTCTCCTGTGCGGTGTTTTGTGTTTTGCGGGGGCGCTTATCACGGCTCTGCTTTTCCAAGCCATGCAAGCCTCTCCTTTACCTCACGCCGTGTGCGTGTCAGCTCGGCGGCGATCGACTTGAGCGTGCTGCCGCTGTCATAAAGCTCTGCCAGACGGCGGTCATCATCTGCCGACCAGGGCTTGCCCTTGTTCTCCTTTTGCAGCGCCTTTATCAGCTCTTTTTCCTCCGCCTCGCACTTGCAGGCATCGGCAATCGAAAGGATATTGTCAAAGATGAACTGCTGTGCGTTCTTGTCGTAGGTCACGTACCTTATCAGCCCCGAATCGCTGTTGAACACGCTTTCCTCCATGCCTATCTGCTCGCCGCTTTCGGTGGGCACCTTGCGCTTTTTGCCGCTGCTGCCCGTTATCTCGCAGAGAAAGCCCGCCTCTGTCAGCCACGCTGTCAGCGATGTTGCGGTGAGCTTTTGCATATTGTCAGTGTCGATGAAGGAATTGATGTATGAAACTATCTTTGATGCCGACAGCCTCGCCACGGTGGGCATGAGCGCATCTATCTGCTCGCCTGTGAGCGAGAACGGCACCTTGCCTGCCGATGTAACAACTGTTCTGCTTACCACACCGCCGTTGTCGATGACCTTTTTCAAAACGTCAGAAACATAGAAAAGGCATCTTGATATGCGCGCGTTGTTTATTATGTCTTTATCACTTACAGGCTGCCCCGTGAGCGGGTCGCTGCCTTTTGCAAGGCTTTCAATGTACATCTGCGCCCTTTGCATTATTTCAAGCTCTGTCATGTCAGCACCTCGTTTTTGTATTTGATAAATGTATATATATTATACCACACCCTCTGCTTCATTTCAATATACTTTATGCTAAGCGCAGATAATAGCTCTGCGCATTTTTATTGTGCATAATACATAATGAGGTCAATATTTGTACAAGAAATGTAAAAAAATATATAATAACACTCTGTACATCTTGACAAAAATATATAAAATAGTGTATAATAATTAGTGATAAGAAACAAATTCATTAAAATAATTGTTTTTTTACAGCCCCGGCAAAATTCTTAAAACAGGAGGTAGAGGATATGAAATTTAAAAAACTGACAGCGGCGGCTGTGAGCCTTGCTATGCCTGCAAACTGCTGCCTGACAAGCGTCGCTGCAAGCGATAAGCAAAAGCAGTATGACTACGTCGCTATAGGCGATTCTATCGCAGCGGGCTATGGGCTTGAGGGTAAGCTGACAGATGACCGCAGCGTGATACTTAATAAGGAACTGATAGACGACCCTGTAAAGAGCGCATACCCCTCGCTTTTCGGCACCTACCTTGAAAAGCTCGGCGAGGAAAAGGGCTATAAGACAACGGCTGTCAATATCTCATCCGTTGCATATACCGCAGGGGATATAGCAAACACTATCCGTGATAAAAACTATAAGAGCAAGACGGCGACTTATGTGTTCGATACCGTGGGGGTAGACAGCGATGTGCTGCTTTCATACCATGACCTGTTTAACGAGTATATCGCCAATGCCGAGCTTGTAAGTATAAACCTCGGCGCAAATGATGTCTGCGCGGCTATCGCCGAGCCTATGATCGACAGCGATAACCCCCTGTTCAAAGCGGCAGTTCAGGCTATGATGCTCACCGTTGTGGGCAATGATGCCGAAACGGTCATCAGCGGCGCATATTCGGCACTTAAGAGCGCAGGCAGAGAGATAACAAGTAAGGATATCACCGAGTTTGTTGACTACTTCGCAGGGCTGCCGAAAAATACCGATAAGCTGCTTGACACCATGGCAGCAAACGTTACAAATACCATAGAGGCTGTCAGGGAGGTAAACCCCGATGCCGATATAGTTATAGTTAATATGTATAACCCCTTTGCCACACCGAAGGATATGCAGGTAAAGGATATATCGGAAATACTCAGCGATGTATATAAGGTAGTGGCTGAGCAGGCTGCTGCAAACGGCATACCGCTGCCCGCCCTTGATGAGCAGGATATGAAAAAGCTGACCGATGCTCTCGGAAATATGGGCGAGCTTGTGCCTGATGGGCTTGATGTGGGTGCGGTACTTGATGCAATAGAGAATATCGACCAGCTCATTCCCGACAGCGTTGATACCACAGACCTTAAAAATATCCTCGAAGAGCTTAAGCAGGCTATCCCCGAGGATATGACGGGTGCTGACCTTAAGGGGCTCATCTCCTTCGTGGCTATGATGATACCCGAGGATCTGACAGGCGCTCAGTTCAAGGAGCTGATAGGTCAGATAAGCCCCATGCTCGCAGATGATGACAGCAACCCTGTTATAAAGGAAGTGCTTGACCTTATAGTTGCAAGCACCGATGATGATGACGACCTCAGCTGGCTTAAGCCCCTGGTTGCAGAGATAGCCGAGATAATACCCGAGCAGCTGGAGTTCAATTCCATAAGGTCGGCGATAAATCTCGTGCAGACGCTGCTTCCCGACCAGCTTGACCTTACATCACTTAAGCAGACGGTCAAGGAGGCTATGGACAGCATCAGCGGTATTGACCCCGCAAGTATCGAGGAGGCTTTACAGACTTTCCTTGTGCTTGTGGGTAGTATTGAAGAGATAATACCCGACTCGATAAATACCACAGAGCTTAAAAACATAGTGGCGCAGATAAATGATGCCATACCCGAGGGTATGACAGGGCAGGATCTTAGCGGCATAGTGCAGCTTCTTGGAATGATGCTCCCCGATGATCTGACAGGCGCTCAGTTCAAGCAGATGCTGGGTCTGATATTGCCCCCCGAGGGCGATACCGCACAGACCGTGCTGGCAGTAGTGAATGATCTGGTGGCAGACGATGCCGATATGAGCTGGCTAAAGCCCGCACTCACCGAGCTTTCGCAGAATATACCCGCCGAGCTTCAGGTAGATGACATAAAGGCGGTTCTTGACCTGGTGCGCCAGCTAGTACCCGATGAGATAGACCTTACAGGGCTCAAGGAGGATATAAAGAAGGTAAAGGGCTTCATCAACGGCGTAGCCGAGAATCTCGACTTTGAGCAGCTTATAAGCGACCTCTCGCCCTATATCATCAACGAGCTCGGCAAGGCTCTGGACCCCTATGTTATCAAGCTCAACGAAAGGCTTGAAGACGTTGCGATAAAGACCGGCTCTTACTACGTTGATATATACAGCATAACCCCCGATATGGACCTTGACCCTCACCCCTCGGCACAGGGTCATATCGAGATAGCCGATAAGCTCTGGGCTGACCTTGAAGCCGTTATAGCTGCCAAGATGACAGACGAAGAGGCACCCGAGGAGGAAACGCCCAAGGAGAAAAAGGCTGATAAGAAGACCGATGAAAAGCCTGCACCCACCCCCGCAGACAGCGGCAGCGGTACAACAGGCAACCCTAAGACGGGTGCCGAGGCAGGGCTTGCGGTAATGCTTATATCCCTCGGTGCGGCAGTGGTGCTGAGAAAAAAGAAAGCGCAGGATAAATAACGGCTTTTGCCGATGATAGCTGAATAACAAGGGCTGTGTCTCTAAAGCGGAGGCACAGCCCTTTGCGTTGACAAAGCGGGGGTTGATTATTTGTTTAGTTTGTGTATTGAAAAAATCTGTGAATTGTGATATGATTATAAGGGTAAGTGTTTGATTTTTTAAGGCGGCCGGCGAGCCCGTGAGAACTGTCGAATAAAATTTTCGGGTGTAAATATGGACAGCAAATGGTGACATCGCCGACAGCAAAAATGTTGAAAACTCTGTTGAAAGTGTTAAAAACTCGGGTGTAAAACACCTATTTATCACCGAAAACGGCTTATTCTTTCAACAACGGTACTAAAAAACGGCTTTTGGTGTACCGTTTTGTAACTATTGTTACAAAGCTGATTATTATCAATCTTTGCAAAATAAGGGCAAAAAATCAGACATTTGGCATATTTTGTAGTTTTCTATTAACTAAAACGGAGGCGATGATTTTGAGTTTTAAGGCTAAAGCGGCGGCGGCTCTGGCAGCTGCTGTGATGTGCGTTTCTGTGGGTGCTGTGGGGGCTTCCCGTGTGGGGGTCGGTATCACCGTGCAGGCATCGCAGAGTGCAGGGGAGATACGGCAGATCTCCGATGTGCAGAGCGATTGGATAGGCAATATATTCTACACAGGGCAGGCGATAGAGCCGCAGCTCACGCTGCATGATTACAGCAAAGGCTATGTGCTTGTAAAGGGCACAGATTACAGCGTCAGGTTTGAAAACAACGTAAACGCAGGCAAGGCGAAAGCCATAGTCACGGGAACGGGGCTTTATCAGGGCGAAAAGACCTTTGAGTTTGACATAAACAAGCGCCCCTTCTATCAGGACACGACCGTCACTGTGGAAAAAGCATCATACGGCTATACGGGGTCTGCGATAACCCCCGCAGTCAAGGTAGTATCGGGCGGGCGCACGCTCACCAAGGGCACCGACTACACGGTAAGCTATCAGGACAATGTGAATATAGGCACAGGGCGTGTAACCGTTAAGGGCATAGGCAACTGTGAGGGCGAGCTTCAGGCGACCTTTACTATCACGCAGGGGAGCATAGCTGCAAATAACATCACCCTCTCGGCTGCGAGCTACCCATTTACGGGCGGGGCAGTAGTGCCGTCGCTCACGGTAAAGGTGGGCGGCAAGACTCTTGTTAAGAACACCGACTATACCGTTTCCTGCAAGAACAACACAAAGGCAGGCACGGCTACCGTTACGGTAACAGGCACCGGGGCTTACAAGGGCAGCGCTTCAAAGAGCTTTACTATAACAAAGAAGAGCATATCGTCGCTCAAACCAGCGGCTGCTGCGGCTAAATATGCCTACACAGGCAAGGCTATCACCCCAGATGTGGTGATAAAAAACGGCAGCACCAAGCTCAAAAAAGGTACAGATTACACACTCAGCTACAAGGCTAACAAGGCGATAGGCAAGGCGACTGTTACCGTTAAGGGCAAGGGCAATTACACGGGCAGCACCAAGTGTTCATTCCAGATAGTGCCTAAAAAGGTGACGGGCGTTAAGGCGGCAGCTACCTCAAAGACAGCAGGCAAGCTCAGCTGGACAAAGACGGGCAATGCAAGCGGTTACAGGGTGTATCTGTATAACACAAAGACCAAGAAGTATGAAAAGCTGAAGACCATATCTTCAAACGCCACCGTAAGCTACAAGCTCACAGGCTTAAAGGCGGGCGGCAGCTACAAATACAAGGTAAGAGCCTACAAAAAGGTAAAGGGCGTTACCTACTGGGGCACACCCTCGGCGGCGGTGACACTTAAGCTGGCAGCAAAGGGCACGCCCGTGGCACAGCACGGCAGGCTCAAAGTCAGCGGCGCTAACATCGTTGACTCGAAGGGCAAGAAATTCCAGATGATAGGTATGTCTACCCACGGGCTTATGTGGGAGGATTTCTCAAACATCACCTCAAAGGCATCGCTAAAGGTGCTGAGAGATGACTGGGGAGTAAACACCATAAGGCTTGCGATGTACACCGAGGAATACGGCGGCTACACAACGGGCTCGGGCTTCAAGTCACAGGCAAAGCAGAAGGTCATCGACGGTGTAAAGAATGCCACAGACCTTGGAATGTATGTTATAATCGACTGGCACATCTTAAAGGACGGCAACCCCCAGACCCACCAGAGCGAGGCGGTAGCGTTCTTTACAGAAATGGCAAAGAAATACAAGGGGCAGAACAACGTCATCTACGAGATATGCAACGAGCCTAACGGCGGCGTTACATGGTCACGAAACATCAAGCCCTACTGCCAGGCGGTAGTCAATGCTATC
>JAFYET010000101.1 GCA_017544125.1 Ruminococcus sp.
ATGGTTTTTCGCTTTTTGATATACCTCAGCAGAAGGATTTCTATAAAGACTATGCGCTGCCTGTTTCTCAAAGCGGCAGCAGGGCGTTTGTAATAATATCAGATGCGCTCAGGTTCGAGGTCGCAGCAGAGCTTAACGAGCACCTTATAAGAGAAACAAACGGCTCGGCAGAGATCTCAGCTGTGCAATCTGTATTCCCAAGTATAACGAAATTCGGAATGGCTGCACTTCTCCCTCACGATGAGCTTGAAATGACCGATGATATTCGTATGACCTGTGACGGGATGTCCACCGAAGGGACTGAAAAACGTCAGACGGTGCTTGATGAGGCATTGACCGGCAGCTGCGCTGTGACATATGAAGCACTTCTTGCCATGAAACGTGATCAGCGGCGTGAGCTTGTAAGCAGGGCACAGGTTGTGTATATCTATCATAACAAGATAGATGCCATAGGAGATGAATCAACTACCGAGCATCAGGTGTTTGAAGCCTGCAAAACAGCTGTCGATGAGCTGACTAAACTTGTTCGGCTGATAGTTAATACCATGAATGGCTCAAATATAATCATAACGTCGGATCATGGATTCCTCTATTCATATAAACCGATAGGCGAGAGCGAAAAGGCTGATATTAAGATGATAAACGGCGAATTGCTTGAATCAGGCAGAAGGTATATCCTTGCAGATAAGCAAAGCAGTTCAGAGTATCTTATGAGAGTGCCGATAGGTGAGTTTAGTGATGACATTGCGGCTTTTGCACCTCTTGAATGCATAAGGATAAAGAAACAGGGTGGCGGAGTAAATTATGTTCATGGCGGCATATCGCTTCAAGAATGCTGTGTACCGGTTATTTCATTCAAGAACGCCCGTGTTGGCTCAAAGAACTTTGTGGATATCAAAAAAGCAGGCATACAGCTTATGAGCAGAACAAGGAAGATAAGCGAATATTTTTGGTCTTGATTTCTTACAGACTGAAGCTGTTGGCGGAAAGCTTGTTTCTGCTGAGTATGAGTTGTATTTTGCAGATGAGTTTGATAATCATGTGAGTGATACTCAGCTTATTATTGCTGACAAGACCGACTCTGAACCTAAGAACAGAACTACAAGAGTTAGATTTACCCTCAAGGGCATGGAATTTGACCCCGATGCAAAGTATTATCTTAATATTGTTATGAAGGAAACCGGCTCGTTGACTGAGCAAATTGAATTCAGTATCAAGATTGCCTTTGCAAATGATTTTGATTTTTGATGTGATTGATTATGAAAAGATATAAATTTAAAGTCAGAAAAGGCCTTAATAATGTATGGGTCACAAAGACTGGTTTATCGAAAAAAAGTTCAGAGAAAACGTGACAAAAAAGACAATGAGGCGTTAAGAGGCATTATTTCGGTTGCGGGCATTGGCCTTATGCTTATGCTGAAACCCAATGGCAAACGCAAAGCTATAAGGTATGATCGCAAGGCAATAAGAGAAAGAAAAACAGATCACTATGAAGCTCAAAGGCAGCTTGAAGCGGAGCTTGGGCTTGACAGACCTGTGATCAACGGAGGTATAGGTATGGACAGCTTTGACAGAAAGGTAATAGATGCATTTCCCGGTAAGAGTGTGCGTAAAGATCTTACATCACTTATGAAAAAGGGGGCAAATGTGCCAACTTATGTTTTGGAATATCTGCTTGGTATGTATTGCACTACAGATGATGAGGATGCTCTGAAAACAGGTATTGAGAAGATAAAGACGATACTCAGTGAAAACTACGTGCGTCCCGACCAGAGCGATTATGTTAAATCACGCATCAAGGAAAAGGGACAATACACGGTTATTGATAAGGTGACGGTAAGGCTTGATGAGAAAGAGGATAAGTATATTGCTGCTTTTACAAATCTTGATCTGAAGGATTTTGAAGTGGATTCTGACCTTGTAGTGCATAATGAAAAGCTGCTTGTGGGCGGTATATGGTGTATCGTAAAGATCAAGTATGTAGGTCTTGACCCCACCGAGGAAGAAGCTTTTGAAGAGGACATATTTGACGACAACAAGATGAAGCAGAAAAAGCTCAAAAAGAAAAAATCAAGGTACGATTCACCGTTTGCAATAGCATCGCTAAAGCCGATACAAATGGCAAACCTTGATCTTGATGAGATAATCGATGCACGAAGAGGGTTTACAAAGGATGAGTGGATAACTCTTCTTCTTCGTTCGGCAGGGTATGAGCCTGATGAGCTGGAGGATAAACAGAAGCTGCATTATCTGCTCAGATTCGTTCCGTTTATACAGAAAAACTATAACCTTGTAGAGCTGGGGCCGAGGGGAACAGGTAAATCTCACGCTTACAGCGAGCTTTCGCCCTATTCTATACTAATGAGCAGCGGACATACCACTGTTTCAAATATGTTCTACAACATGGCATCGCACAGGGTAGGACTTGTGGGCAACTGGGATTGTGTTGCATTTGATGAGGTCGGCGGTATCACAGGATCATCGGGCGATATGGTGCAGATAATGAAAAACTATATGGCAAACGGCAGCTTTGCGAGAGGCAGCGATTCGATAAGCTCAGACGCTTCTATCGCATTTGAGGGCAACACATTCAGAAGTGTTGAGGATATGCTGAGAACGACTAATCTGTTTGAGCCGTTCCCTGAGGGTTTCAATAATGACTCGGCTTTCTTTGACAGGATACACGCATATCTTCCCGGGTGGGAGACACCCAAGTTGCGTGCAAGCCTTTTTACTACAAAATACGGGCTTATATCCGATTGCTTCTCGGAGTTTTGTCATGCAATGCGTAAATATGATTTTACCAATTCTTTCGGGGAGTACTTTGAACTCAATCATAACTTCAATACCAGAGATGATACAGCTGTAAGA
>JAFYET010000102.1 GCA_017544125.1 Ruminococcus sp.
GGTGGATATCATATCCCGTGACCTCTACCCCGAGGCGCACAGCCACACCTCACAAAAGGCGGCGTATGATGAGCTTCTGCACATAACCCCCACGCCCAAGATAACCACCATAGGTGAGATAGGCGTTCTGCCTGACACACAGGCTATCCACGATGAAAAGGCAGGCTGGGCGGCTTTTATGGTGTGGTCAAAGGTCTTTTGCCTGACGGAGGAATTCAACAGCTTTGATATGCTTAAAAAGGTCTATAACAGCCCTTGCTCGGTGACGCTTGATAGCCTGCCGGGGCTTTACTGACCTGATATATTGCAGCAGCCGGCACTCGGTAAAGGGTGTCGGCTGTGTTATTTCAAAAAGTTATAAAAACCCCCTTGACAAATACCCCGTAAGGGTATATAATAGTATCAGAGAGATACCCCAAGGGGGTATATAAGGAGGGCGCTTATGAATGATAAACAATGCTGCTGCGAGCGTAAGAAAAAGCGCAGCGAGAAAGAATTAAGATCGCTTATGAACCGCTTAAAAAGAATAGAGGGGCAGGTGCGTGGGGTGGAAAAGATGCTTGAAAACGATGCCTACTGTCCCGATATACTGATACAGGTCTCGGCGATAAACAGCGCACTTAACAGCTTTAATAAGGAGCTGCTTGCATCTCATATGAAAAGCTGTGTGGTGAATGATATACGTGCAGGGAAGGACGAGGTCGTAGATGAGCTTGTGGCAACACTGCAAAAGATAATGAAATAGAAAGGGAGCTTTAATGGAGCAATATAATGTAACGGGTATGAGCTGTGCTGCTTGCAGCGCAAGGGTCGAAAAGGCGGTGTCGGCTGTCCCCGGGGTGCAAAGCTGTGCGGTCAGCCTGCTTACCAATTCAATGGGCGTTGAGGGCACTGCAAAGGAGGCTGACATAATCAAAGCCGTAAAGGACGCAGGCTACGGCGCTTCCAAAAAAGGCGCAGGTGCAAAAGCGGCGGCAGATGATGACGATATGCTCAAAGACACCGAAACGCCAAAGCTCAGAAAGCGGCTTATCAGGTCGGTGATAGTGCTCTTAGTGCTTATGTACTTCTCAATGGGGCATATGATGTGGGGCTTCCCGGCGCCGAAGGCGTTTGATAATCACGTATTCTTAGGCGTGTTTGAGATGCTGCTCGCTATCGTCGTAATGATGATAAATTCTAAGTTCTTTACAAGCGGCTTCAAATCGCTTTTCGGCGGGCACCCTAATATGGATACACTGGTCGCCCTCGGCTCAAGCGCTTCGTTCGGCTACTCATTGGCTGAGCTTTTCATAATGATACTTGCACAGGGCAGCGGTGATAATGATACTGTCATGAAATACGGCATGAACCTCTATTTTGAATCTGCCGCTATGATACCCACGCTTATCACGGTGGGCAAAATGCTCGAATCAATGGCAAAGGGGCGCACCACCGATGCGCTCAAAGGGCTTATGAAGCTCGCCCCGAAAACGGCAGTTCTTTATAATGACGGCGAGGAGCATGAGGTCGGTATCGAGGAGGTGCGTGAGGGGGATATCTTCGCAGTAAAGCCCGGCGGCAGTATACCTGTTGACGGGGTGGTGGTTTACGGCAGGTCTTCTGTCGATGAATCAGCCCTCACAGGCGAGAGCATACCTGTTGACAAGGAAGAAGGAGATGCTGTCTCGGCGGCAACTATAAATAAATCCGGCTATATCCGCTGTCGTGCGACCCGTGTCGGAGAGGACACCACGCTTTCACAGATAATAAAGACGGTATCTGACGCAGCGGCAACAAAAGCACCTATCGCCCGTATCGCCGATAAGGTTTCGGGGGTGTTTGTGCCTGCTGTTATGGCGGTAGCGCTGCTGACACTCGGCGGCTGGCTGATCGCAGGCAGGGAGTTTAGCTTTGCCATAGCAAGGGCGATATCTGTGCTTGTTATAAGCTGCCCCTGTGCTTTAGGGCTTGCAACGCCCGTGGCCATCATGGTCGGCAGCGGCGTTGGTGCTAAAAACGGCATACTCTATAAAACTGCTGCTTCGCTTGAAGCCGTGGGCAGGGCAAATATCATTGCACTTGACAAGACGGGAACTATAACCGAGGGCAAGCCCGATGTAACCGACATTATACCGTGCGGCATCACCGAGAGCGAGCTGCTGCCCTGCGCAGCAGCGCTTGAAGCCAAAAGCGAACACCCACTTGCAAAGGCTGTAATAGAAAGAACTGCGGGTATGACCATTCCCGAAGTCAGTGATTTCAAGGCGCTTGCAGGCAACGGCCTTTCGGCTGTGCTTGACGGGGAAGTTATCGAGGGCGGCAGCTTCAAATATATATCGCAGAGGTGCGAAATTCCTGCCGAATTCAGCGCAAAGATCACCGCACTTTCTGATGAGGGCAAAACACCGCTGCTGTTTGCAAAGGGCGGCAGCTTCATAGGCATCATTGCCGTAGCCGACACGATAAAAAGCGACTCGGCAGAGGCGATAAACGAGCTTAAAGGCATGGGGCTGGGCGTGTATATGCTTACAGGCGACAACGAGCGCACAGCGGCCGCTATCGGCAGGCAGGCGGGCGTGGATGAGGTCATCGCAGGGGTGCTCCCCGAGGGCAAGTCAAAGAAAATACAGGAGCTTAAAAAGCAGGGCAGGGTCATCATGGTAGGCGACGGCATAC
>JAFYET010000103.1 GCA_017544125.1 Ruminococcus sp.
AAATCCATCCGCCGTAGGCGGATACCTTAATTATGCATTATGCATTATGCATTATGCATTATTGGGGCGCTGCCACCGTCATAAGCACCGCTTCAAGCGCTGCTTCGTTTGTGGGGAACTGGCTCTTGCCTTTGGGGGAGAGAATAAGGCGGTGAGCAAGACAATCCTTGGCAAGATAGCGTACATCATCGGGGGTCACGTAGTCACGCCCGAGAGTGAACGCAAACGCCTTGGCTGCCTTGATGAGCGCTATCGACCCTCTCGGTGAAACGCCTAAGCGTATAAGGGGGCTGTTTCGTGTGGCGTTTACTATGCTCACAACATACTGCCTTACCTGCGGGGCAACGTATATTTTGCCTGCTGCCTCGGTCAGCGCCATGACATCGGCGGTGTCCATTACGGCTTCTATCTTTGCGGCGTTCATGCCCGCCTCTGCGTGTGAAACTATCTCCAGCTCCTGCGCCGGGTCGGGGTAGCCGATGGATATCTTCATTATGAACCTGTCCATCTGCGCTTCGGGCAGGTGATATGTGCCGTATGTCTCGACAGGGTTCTGAGTTGCAAGTGTCATAAACGGCTCGGGCAGCTTGTATGTGGTGCCGTCGATTGATATCTGATGCTCCTCCATTACTTCCAGAAGCGATGACTGGGATTTTGGCGAAGCTCTGTTTATCTCGTCAGCCAGCAGGAAGTTGCACATGGCAGCGCCCTCTTTGTAGACCAGCTCGTGGGTGTGCTGATCGACCATTGAAAAGCCCACGATGTCAGAGGGCATTATGTCAGGGGTCAGCTGTATGCGGTTGTAGCGGCCGTTAACGCTCTTTGCAAGGGCGCTTACCAGCTGCGTCTTGCCGACACCCGGCACGTCCTCTATCAGTATGTGCCCGCCGCACAGCATAGCAGAGACCACCTTTACGATGACCTCTCTCTTGCCGACTATGACACGCTCTATGTTTTCAATAAGTGCGTTTATCTTCTCGTTCATGCGTCTTCCTCCGATGCGGTTGTTATTCTATTTATTATACCATATATTCAAGGGGAATGTCAATGCAAATCAATGCACAATTCACAAATCAATGCACAATTCACAAATAAATGCACAATTAAGGAATCCGCCTTGCGGCGGATGGATTTTAAAGCTTATTCTGAGGGCTGAAGCAAATCCTTGGGGAACGGATATCCGAAGGGGCGTGGATGTGGCTGGTATCAACTGCGTTGATACCGAAAGCCGGAGGGGATTCCACTCAAAGCGCTTCAAGCATCTGTTCGGGATTATCCGCCGCCTTGACCTTGGTCATGGCTTTGACTATGATCCCCTGCTCGTCTATAAGATATGTGGTGCGTATAATGCCCATGCTGACCTTGCCGGCGGTCTTTTTCTCGCCCCATGCGCCGTACTGCTCTATGACCCTGTGCTCGGTGTCTGATAAAAGCGTGAACGGCAGCCCGTATTTCTCCTCAAACCTCTTGTGCGAGGCGACGCTGTCTTTACTTACGCCTAAAACAACAGCGCCCTTTTCGGTTATCTGCGGGTATCTCTCGGCAAAGCCGCAGGCCTGCTTTGTGCAGCCCGAGGTGTTGTCTTTCGGGTAGAAGTAGAGTATCACCTTTTTGCCACGGTACTGCGAGAGGGTGTGTGTATCGCCGTTCTGGTCGGGGAGTGTAAAGTCGGGTGCGGGGGTGTTTATTTCAAGCATTTTCGTTTCCTCCTGTTTGTTCGGGCAGTGCCCGGAAGTAATGAATGGTGAATAATGAATAGTGAATAGTGAAAAATAGTTCGGGGCATATGCCTTTTAAATTGCCTGAAAAATTGATTTTTCAAGGAGCAACACACCTTTCAGGTATGGGAAGTTTAAGATAATTACTCGTAATACATACAAATGGTTCCTTGCGATAACTTAAACCCGTTATTTTCATAAAACTTAGCAGCAGGTGCATATTCGCTGGTATATAGAACAACCCCGGCAAGTCCCTCTTCCTTACTGTAATCTAATATTTTCTTCAATAATTGAGATCCGATTCCCTGCCCCTGTCTTTCAGGTAACACTGCCATCTCGTTGATGTATATTTCCTTTTTACTCCCTGATATCTTGCAAAGTGCAAATAAACATCCGATTATCGCATCATCCTCTTCATACACATATCCTACAAATTTCTTCTGCTCATAATAGTCTGTTAAATATTCACTTGCATTATCAGGATTCCAATCGATCCCCCAATGTTCTATCGGAAATGCTTTTGCATATATTTCTCCGCACTTCTGTAAATCTTCTTTTTTCATCTTTCTGATCATACAATTCCCCCCTTAAAGCCATATAAGAATCAACTTCAATTATCCCGACAACCTTCGATTTTTCAATTCAATGACAGCATTTATATAGTCACAACCCGGCTCGAGTTAGTTTCACGACTGATTCTACGTGCCTTGTATGCGGGAACATATCAAAGCACCTCGGCTTGCCTATGCGGTAGCCCTGCTTTTTGAAAAGCCGCAAGTCCCTCGCCAGCGTGTCGGGTGAGCAGGATATGTATATCACCTGCTTCGGCGCAAGTGTACCTACCGCCTCGATAAAGCGGCTGCTCGCTCCTGCTCGGGGCGGGTCGAGTATCACGGCATCTATCTGCTCACCCCTTGCGGCAAGCTCTTCTATAAACTGTGTTGCATCAGCGCAGACGAAACGGGCATTCTCTATGCCGTTGGCTTTTGCGTTGCGCTTTGCGTCCTCTATCGCCGAGGGGGTCTTTTCTACGCCTATCACCTGCTGCGCCTTGCCTGCGCAAATAAGCCCCACCGTGCCCGTGCCGCAGTAGGCATCAAGCAGCGTGCCCGTGCCGTCATCAAGCTGCTCTCTGGCGTAAGCGTAAAGGGCGGCGGTCATCTGCGGGTTTACCTGCATAAAGCTGCCTGCACTTATGCGAAAGCTAAGCCCCAGCAGCCTGTCCTCGATGTACCCGTCACCCGTGAGCACCTGCTCGTGCTTTCCAAGGGTCAGCGGCATTGATGAAGCGCACTCGTTGTGTACTATGGTCGTGATGTCGGGGAACCGCCTTGCTATCTCGTTTGCAAGGCTCGCAGGCTTTTTGAGGGTGCCGGGCTGGGTTACGATGCACAGCAGTATCTGCCCTGTTTCATAGCCTTTTCTGAGCATTATGTGGCGCAGACACCCCTTGCCCGTCTCAAAGTCGTAGGGCCTTACCTCAAAGCGTGAAAACACCCCGCCGAGATCATATGCTATCTCGCACAGCCGCTTGTCTTCAAGCATACAGTCAAGCACAGGCACACACCCGCCGCTTTTTGACTTGAAAACCGAGCTTATCAGCTGCCCGTTTGATGCTTTTTTGTATACCCTTGTGACCTTGCAGCGGTAGCGGTAGGGGTCACCCATAGTTTCAAGCCTGCTCACCCCGCCGAAAAACCGCAGCTTGTTTGAAACAGATACCCTTTTGCGTATCGTCTGCTCAGCATACTCCTGCTCAAAGGCGCACCCGCCGCAGCTTTTGAATTTTGTGCAGACAAGCCTGCCCTTTTCGGTCACGATGTTGTTTTTCATAATGATTCTCCAAATCAAATAATTATGCTTTTGTTAGGTGACAGGTGTTATTTTAGGTAACAGGTAACAGGTTACAGGTAACAGGTATTGTGTCCGCCTTACGGCGGACGGATTGCCCATTCGGGCTGTTTGGGAAGCACTCTCGCTTATTTAAACTGTATTATAGGGGTGAAAGTCCGAATGGACATCTGCGGCGAAGCCGCTCCTCACCTGTTACCTGTTACCTGTAACCTGTTACCTGTTAAATGAAACACGCCCTGATCAGTTATACGCATCTTCTTTTTGCAGCCTCAGCCTTACATCACTGCCGGAAAAGCGCACGGGGAGGAAAACCCCGGTAAGGCGGGAGGATATGCGGTCGTTGTAACGGGCGTTGAGCTCGTCGAGCGAGAGGTTGGTCGAAACTATCGTCGCCCTGCCACGCTCCATGCGGGTGTTGAGTATGTTATAAAGCACGCTCTCGGTGAAGCTCGTCTTGAACTCTGAGCCAAGATCGTCGATTATCAGCAGGTCGCACTCGATAAGGGTCGTCTCGGTGTCGCCGGGGGCGTTTTTGAAGCGCTGGTCTTCGGCGCTTTTGAAAAACTCATACGCTGTGCCGAAGCTCACCGCAAAGCCCTGCTGGGCTATCTCCCTGGCAACGCAGGAAGACAGGAACGTCTTGCCCGTTCCTGTGCTGCCGTAAAAGAGCATAGAGCGCCGCTCTGAGTGCTCAAACTCGGCACAGTAGCGCTTTAGAAAATCCGTCAGCTTGCCCATGTAGGCTGCAAGCTCGGCAGTTTCGTAGATGTCGCTCCTTGCGCTGTCAAAGTTCTTTAAGTCACCCCTGCTCTCGCTCAGCGCCTTTGAAGCGTACTGCTTTAAAAGCGAGCGGAAGCAAGAGCAGTTTATGCCCTCTACCGAGCCTGTGTCCCTGCACTTTCTGCAGGTGTAGTGAACATCAAGGTAGTCCTCGGGATAGCCGCACTCTTTAAGCCTGCGCCTTACATACTCCACCGACTCCTCACGCTGCCTGCCTATCTCGTCGATAAGCTCACGCTGACCCGATTTCTGAGTGATAGCGCCTCTTATAAGCTCAAGCACGGTCATCTTCACCTTCATCTCACGCTCGTAGATGTCGGGGTACTTCTGACGTATCTCTTCGATGTGCTGATTGTTTTCCTCCTCCGCATGGCTTCTTCTCTCACTGAGCTCCTGCCTTGCAAGGTCGGTTATTTCGTTGGTGTATGACATAGTATCCTCCGGTATATTATTAGGTAACAGGTAACAGGTGAGGTGTGCGGCTTACGCCGACAGATGCCCATTCGGGCAAGCCGCCTGCGGCGGCTAAATTTTCAATGCACAGCTCTTTTGCACTATCTCACAATTACAATTGCTAATTGACAATTAGCGGCGCAGCCGCTTTTTTAAATCCATCCGCCGCAGGCGGATACCTTAATTATGCATTATGCATTGCCCTTGTGCATTGTACACCTAAAATCTTAACGTGGGGCGGGAAATTTTTTTCCTTCACACTCTTGACAAGGCGGGTATAATCTGTTATTATATTATGTAACGGATAGAGGCGCGGTCAAGAAGAGTAGTGCTCGTTTAAAAGCCCCCAAGGCTGAGTACGAAAGGCAAGACCGCCGAAGCAGACGAGTGTGGGAGCTTGTTTGCTGGACG
>JAFYET010000104.1 GCA_017544125.1 Ruminococcus sp.
GGCAAGACCAACCTCATCGAGGCTGTGTGGCTTTGCACCGGGGTGCGGAGCTTTCGCTCGACTAAGGATAAGGATATGATAGCCCTTGACGGCGAGCGTGCTGATATATCCCTCTCCTTTGAAAATGATTTTCGTGAGCAGAAGATAGATATATCTCTTTTAAGGCAGGATATAAAGAATAAGCGTGTTACCTTAAACGGCGTGAAGCTGCCGCTTTTATCAAAGCTCTTCGGCAAGCTCAGATGCGTCGTCTTCACTCCTGAAGATCTGTCGCTGTCAAAAGGCTCACCCGATAACAGACGGCAGTTTTGTGACCTGTGCATATCTCAGATAAAAAGCACCTACGCATCAGTTGTCAACCGCTATAACAATATCTTAGAGCAGCGAAATACCCTGCTTAAGAATATAGCCTTCGGCAGGTCTGATAAAGATGAGCTGGAGGTGTGGGATATCCAGCTTGCAAAGCTCGGCGCATATATCTCAATGATGCGCTATAACTATACAAAGAAGCTCGATACCTACGCTGCCCGCCTGTTTGATGATATATCAAAGGGCAGAGAAAGGCTCTCCCTCTCCTACCAGTCAACAGTGTTTGATGAGCTCGAGGGCAGGACGGATTACATTGGTGATCTTATGCCTGAGTATTTAAGAAAACTTGAAAGCTCACGCAGCGATGATATAAAGCTCGGTTTCACCACAAAGGGCATTCACCGTGATGACCTTATAGGGCATATAAACGGCGTTTCTATAAGAGAATTCGCCTCCCAGGGGCAGCACCGCTCAACAGCGCTCGTGCTCAAGCTCTCTCAGGCGTATATCCTTACCGAGGAAACAGATGATCCGCCGGTGATACTCCTTGATGATGTTATGAGTGAGCTTGACCGCTCCAGGCAGGAATTTGTGATAAACAAGATAAGCGATATGCAGGTATTCATCACCTGCTGCGATATGAATGAGCTTATAGGCTCGTCAGACGGCAGCCTGTATATCATAGATAACGGAAGGGTGAAGAGAAAAGATGCTGCTGCATTTGGGAAATGAGATAAGCGTTTCATCAAAAGAGATAGTCGGTATCTTCGATATCGAAGGCTCCTCCGTTTCAAAGATAACGAGAGATTTTCTAAATAATGCCGAAAAGCGTGGCAAGAAAATAGTCTACTGTACCTATGAGCTGCCAAAGAGCTTTATAGTTACTCTTGATGATGACCTTACAGAGAGGATATATATAAGCCAGATATCCTGTATGACGCTTCTGAAACGCTTTAAAAAGGGCTATTGAAAGGTAATAACATATTTATGATGGATCTTTTTGAGATGTCAAAGCAAAAGGGCTTTGTCACCGTTTATACCGATACCCCGCCCGAGGTCGAGGAAAAGATAAAAGATTATAACACCAAAATGATGGGGCTTCGTCAGAAAAAGGCTATTCTCAGAAAATACAGAACGGCGCTTTTTATAATGAATGTGCTGTTGGTCGTCACCTTATTTTTCCTGTGCAGGGCGCAAGGGCTTTTTGAGGTGTCAAAATACGATATAAAGAAGCTGCTCGTAGGCGGGTTGGTAAGAGGTCTTACAGCCGGGTTCTTTGCAGTTGCCGTCTTTGATGTTTTGTTGTTTTTCCTGCACAGACGGCTCAGGGATCAGCTGAAAGTTCAAGAGGGCTACCCCTCGTTTACAGATATAAATATAAAATATTCCTATGAGAAAACACCGAACTACTAAGGCAGTTAATACCTCAGTAATGCAGCGTGCATTGAAAGGAGTTGCAATAAATTGAATCTTAACGAAGAAGAAAACATCCTAAACGAAGAGATAAAGGCTACACAGGTCGATAAGGATTCCGACTACGGTGCCGATCAGATACAGGTGCTCGAGGGTCTCGAGGCTGTACGTAAAAGACCCGGTATGTATATCGGCTCTACCGGTCCTAAGGGTCTTCACCACCTTGTATATGAGATAGTTGATAACGCTATCGACGAGGCACTTGCAGGCTTCTGTACCGAGATAAATGTAAGGATACTCCCCGGCGATGTTATCGAAGTTTCAGATAACGGGCGTGGTATACCTACAGGCATCCACCCCAAGGAGGGCATCTCGGCGGCAACTGTCGTATATACGGTGCTGCACGCAGGCGGTAAGTTCGGCGGCGGCGGATATAAGGTGGCAGGCGGTCTGCACGGCGTTGGTGCGTCTGTTGTTAATGCCCTTTCTGAGTGGCTGGAAATAACCGTCTATGACGGCGAGAATATCCACTTCCAGCATTTTGATAGGGGTCATTATACCGAACAGCTCAAAGTCATAGGCTCCACCGACCGCACAGGTACTACCGTTAAGTTCAAGGCTGACGGCGAGATATTCTTGGAATCCACCGTCTATGAATATAAGGTCCTGCTTAAAAGACTCCGTGAGCAGGCTTTCCTTAACGCAGGCATCAAGATAGTCTTTTCCGATGAGCGTGATCCTGATAACCTTATCAGCGAAACTCTCCACTATGAGGGCGGTATCAGAGAGTTTGTAAAGTTCATACATAAGAATAAGGGCGTTGTTCCCCTTTCTGATGACGTTATATATGTAAACGGCGTTGACGGCGATTCCTTTGCCGAGATAGCTATGCAGTATAACGATGACTATAACGAGCTGGTGCTCTCGTTTGCTAATAATATACATACCCCCGACGGCGGCTCACATGATAAGGGCTTCCGTACAGCGCTTTTAAAGGTGCTTAACGAATACGGCAAGAACTTCGGTCTTTTAAAAGACGGCGAGCGCTTGAACGGCGATGACGTTACCGAGGGTCTTACAGCAATAGTTTCAGTAAAGCTGACAAACTGTGAGTTCGAGGGTCAGACAAAGGGCAGGCTCGGCAACCCCGAGGTAAAGCCTTTTGTAGAGAAGATAGTCAATGAAAAGCTCATGAACTATCTCGATGAAAACCCCGAGACCGCACGCCTTATATTTGAAAAGAGCATAAAGGCAAAGGAAGCAAGAGAGGCAGCCAAGAGGGCGAGAGACCTTACAAGAAAGCGTAAATCCGCCCTTGAATCGGCATCACTTCCCGGTAAGCTCGCCGACTGCTCTGAGCGTGATAATGAGCAGACAGAGATTTATATCGTCGAGGGTGACTCTGCGGGCGGCTCTGCAAAGGAAGGCAGAGACAGGCGCTACCAGGCTATCCTCCCCCTCTGGGGCAAGACGCTCAATGTAGAAAAGGCAAGAATAGATAAGGTCTACAGCTCAGAAAAGCTGCTCACCGTCGTTACCGCTCTCGGTACATCTATCGGTGATGAGTTTGATATAAATAAGCTGCGCTACGGCAAGGTCATAATCATGGCAGATGCCGATGTTGATGGCTCGCATATCAGAACGCTGCTGCTCACCTTCTTCTTCCGCTTTATGCGCCCGCTTATCGACGAGGGTCATGTGTATATCGCACAGCCGCCCCTCTTTAAGGTGTCACGAGGCAAGCAGACAAGATACGCTTTCTCTGATGAGGAGAGGGATAAGTATATAGCCGAGCTTTCAAACGACGGCGCACTTAAAGTCGATGTTCAGCGCTATAAGGGTCTTGGTGAGATGGACCCTGTTCAGCTCTGGGAGACTACTATGGACCCCAAGACGAGAATAATGCTCAAGGTAACTATGGACGATGCTATTAAGGCAGATGAAGCCTTCACTATCCTTATGGGCGATAAGGTAGGCCCGAGAAAGGAATTCATCGAGCAGAACGCACAGTATGCCAAAGACCTTGATGTATAATGTATGCACATTTTGCTGAAAACAGCAACAGGAAATGGAAGTGAACCGCACTTTGTCTGAAATAGAAAAAGAAACAGAACAAACAAAAGAAACAGAAGAAACCGAAATTACACCGAAAGCCGATGAACAGCTCAAAGACCTTATACTCTCCTTTGAGTATAACGTCAAGAACTCTGAGGAGGAGCAGGCGTTCACAGCTTTCCAGAAAAAATATGTCTATAAGGGCAACTACATAAAAACAGCCCTCTTCGGTATAGTCGCACTGCTGTTTTTAGTGTCATTTATCAGAAGCCCGAAAGAGTATCTAAACCCTGTGCTTATGTTTATAAGCCTCTCGTTTATATTCGTCATATGGTTCAATACCTTCAAGATACGAAAGTCGCTCTTGCAGGCGCTAAAGGTGCTTGAAAACGATAAGTATATCTTCACTCTGTATGATGACCGCTTCTCGATCGAAACAATAATCGATGAGAGCGAGTTTGATGAAGATGAAGAGATACCCGTGGTGCAGCCCCGTGTCGTTAAGTTTGACGATACCGAGATCCATGTTATCGAAAATATAGATATGTATATACTCATCTTGAAAAAGGATACGATCTATGTCCTGCCAAAGCGCTGCTTTGATGAAAACGTCTCAAAAGAGCTTTCTGATAAATTCAGGCAGAAGCTGGGTGAGGAATATGAACAGCAGATATCCGTCAGCTGAAAAAAGGAGTGAAAATATAAGTGTTTGATGAAAATTCAACTGTTATTGATACCGATATAGAAGGTCTTATGCGAACGAGCTTTTTGCAGTATTCAATGGCAGTTATCGTGTCCCGTGCGCTCCCCGATGTAAGGGACGGTTTAAAGCCCGTTCATAGAAGAATACTCTATACCCTCTATGAAAACGGCATTACCCCCGATAAGCCTTACAGAAAATGCGCCGATACAGTAGGCTCGGTGCTTGGTAGGTATCACCCCCACGGTGATGCTTCCGTTTATGATGCGCTGGTAAGGCTTGCACAGAAGTTCTCTATGCGCTACCCTATGGTAGACGGTCACGGTAACTTCGGTTCGATAGACGGCGACCCGCCTGCTGCTTACCGTTATACTGAGGCAAGAATGGCTAAGATGTCGGTCAATATGCTTACCGATATCAATAAGGAAACTGTTGATTTCCAGCCTAACTATGATGATAGATTGAAAGAGCCTACCGTGCTCCCCTCCCGCTTCCCTAACCTGCTTTGTAACGGCTCAACGGGTATCGCAGTCGGTATGGCTACCAATATCCCCCCGCATAACTTAAATGAGGTAATTGATGCACTCAAACTCTTAGTCGAGAACCCCGATGCAACGCTCGATGACCTTATGACCTGTATCAAAGGTCCTGATTTCCCCACAGGCGGTATAATCATGGGCAGGGCGGGTATAAGAGCTGCCTACGGTACAGGCAGGGGCAAGATAACCCTCCGCTCTGTTACCAATATCGAGGAGATAAAGGGCAGAGAGTGTATCGTCGTTACCGAGATACCCTATATGGTCAATAAATCCCGCCTTGTTTCGTCTATTGCCGACCTTGTTAAGGATAAGCGTATAGAGGGTATACACGATCTGCGTGATGAATCCGATAAGGAAGTCGGCATTCGTATAGTTATTGAGCTTAAAAAAGATGCTATCGCTCAGGTGGTTTTAAATAAGCTCTTCAGCTTCACCCAGCTTCAGGATACTGTGGGCGTTATAATGCTCGCTCTTGTAAACGGCGTGCCCAAGGTGCTTACCTTAAAGCAGTGCTTAGAGCAGTATCTTGACTTCCAGGTAGATGTTATTAGAAGACGTACCGAGTTTGACCTTAGAAAAGCCAAGGAACGTGAGCATATAGTCGAGGGTCTTGTAATAGCCCTTGATAATATCGACAGAGTTGTCGAGATACTCAAATCATCAAAGAGCATTCCCGAAGGTAAACAGCGCCTGTGCGATGAGTTCAGCCTTACCGATGTTCAGGCAGAGCATATCGTTCAGATGACCCTCGGTAAGCTGACCGGTATGGAAAGGCAGAAGCTCATTGACGAGTTGGCAGAGCTTAAGGCTCGTATCGAGGATCTTGAAGATATTCTTGCAAGGCATGAAAGAGTGCTTCAGATAATACTTGATGAGCTTCAGGTGATAAGAGATAAGTTCGGCGACGGCAGAAAAACTGCAATAGAAAACGTCAGCGGCGAGGTGGATATAGAAGACCTTATCCCCGTTGAGGAAAGCGTTGTTACATATACCAATAACGGCTATATCAAGCGTACTGCAATAAGCGCATATAAGGCGCAGAAGCGTGGCGGTAAGGGCGTTCAGGGCATGAAGCAGCGTGAGGAGGATTTCGTTGAGGAGATGTTCGTCTGCTCGACACATGATAATATCCTCTTTATCACAAATAAGGGTCTTATGTACCGCTTGAAGTGCTATGAACTGCCCGAGGGCTCAAAGAGCGCAAAGGGTAATAATATAGTCAATATCCTCCCCCTCTCCGAGGGAGAGAAGGTTGCCCAGATGATCAAGACCGAGGATTTTGCCGAGGGCAAGTACCTTGTAATGGTCACAAAGAACGGCAAGATAAAGAGAACGGCACTCTCGCTCTATAAGAACGTGCGTAAGAACGGTCTTATAGCTATCGGGCTTGATGATGACGATGAGATAATGGGTGCCCGCCTGACCTACGGCGATAACCAGCTCATCATCGCGACCCGTAACGGTATGGCTATACGAATAGAGGAGACCTGTATCAGACAGATGTCAAGACAGGCTCACGGCGTAAAGGCTATCAAGCTCCGTTCGGGCGACCATGTTGTGTCTATGGCAAGGGTAAGAGAGGGTGCAGCCGTGCTCACAGTTACCGAAAAGGGTCTGGGCAGGCGCTGTGCGCTTGAAAGCTATAGAATACAGAACCGTGGCGGCTTCGGTATGCTCAATTATAAGACCTCTGATACCAAGGGCTATGTCTGCGGCATCAAGGTTGTCGATGATTCCGATGATATAATCATGATATCCTCAGACGGTATCATAATAAGACTTCGTGCCTGCGATATACGTATCATGGGCAGGTATGCAACGGGCGTTCGCCTTATGCGTGTTGGCGAGAGCGAGAAGGTAGTAGCCTTCACCCGAACCGAGCATGAGGAGGATGCCGAGATAACCGCCGTCGAAGATAACGGCGAGGAGGACGTGGCAGACCCCGAGAATGAAGACCTGGGCGAAGCCGAGCTCGACGACGAGACGGAAGAATAAGTGTTTATAGTTTATCCCCCGATAGCTTTGTCGGGGGATAATGTGTATGTGAGCGGCGCACACTTATTATCTTAGTGTCCGCCCCGCATCTTTAACCACCTGTCATTTACCCCAAGTAAAAGCCCCTTTACTACGTATGTCAAAGACTTTTGACATAAAAATTTCCCCGATGTAAAGAGCCTTGTATAGACATTTTCCCCCTCTCCTGCTATACTGGTGTGTGTCAGGAGAAAACATATCGTATTGTCACTATCTTTTAAAGGAGGTCACTATGGAGGTCGCAAACCAGATAAAAAAGTACCGCACCGCAAACGGCTGGTCGCAGGAAACGCTTGCCGAAAAGGCATACGTCAGCCGCCAGACGGTGTCAAACTGGGAGAATGAAAAAAGCTACCCCGATATCCATAGCCTGGTGCTTCTTGGCAATATCTTTAACATTTCTCTTGACGAACTTATAAAAGGAGATGTTGAGGTAATGAAAAAGCAAATCAGTAATAACGATGTCAAGAGCTTTACGGTATGGTCGTGGGTTCTCACGGGTATGATGCTTGCTATGGTGCTGTCAGCCGTGCCGCTGTTTAGGCTGGGCGCTGTGGGTATTGCCATATGGGCAGCAGTAACGGTGTTGACCCTGCTTGTCTGCATTAAGGTCGAAAAGCTCAAAAAGCGCTATGATATCCAGACCTATAGGGAGATATACGCCTTTATGGAGGGTAAGCCCCTCGATGAGATAGCGGCTGACCGTAAGAAGTATACCACCGCCCGGAAAATCATGTTTGGTATAGCCTCCGGTGCCGTGGGCGTGCTTGTGAGCGTATTGATGATGTGGCTCTTGAAATAGTGTATCCTTATTGAACAAATACCCCTCAGCCTGCGGAGTTTGATTAAAATCATCGCCGCAGGCGATACCTTTATTATTCATTATTTACTATTCTTTATTCTTTTTATCATCGTATGTGATTGTTATAACAGCCTTTCAAAAAATGAATAATCTCCTCTTAAAAATTGCAAAAAATCTGTGAAATGCCCCTGCGCCTATTGACTTTAGCGGGTAAAAGTATTATAATAAAAGGGTATTAAAAATAAA
>JAFYET010000105.1 GCA_017544125.1 Ruminococcus sp.
CCGCATTATGGAACAGATCGACCATAGCCTTGAAATCATCGGGAGTGCCGTATCTCGATGAGGGGGCATAATAGCCTATACCCTGATAGCCCCACGAACCGTCAAAGGGGAACTCTGCAAGCGGCATAAACTCGATATGAGTATAGCTCATCTCCTTAAGATAAGGGATAATGCTCTTTGCAAAATTCGGATAGCTGAAATACTTGCCCTCGGTACACTGCTTCCATGAATTGAAGTGTACCTCATAAATATTCATCGGGCTCTTATAGACATTAGTCTTGGCCTTCTTCGCAAGCCACTCTGAATCATTCCACTTATATGTTGACTTGAATACCTTGGAACCTGTTGAGGGCTTTACCTCCATATGAGTACCGAATGGGTCGGCTTTCATATGAACTTTGCCGTCACAACCGTCAATAGCGTATTTATATGTATCAAACTGCTTAAGCCCCGTCTTAAAGATTTCCCACACCTCAGTGTTGGCTATCTTTTCAAGCGGATCGGCATCTGAATTCCAATCATTGAAATCTCCAACAAGTGAGACCGCCCTGGCGTTTGGTGCCCATACTCTGAAGAAGTGACCTTTTTTGCCGTTCTTCTTACCCTCATGGCAGCCGAAAAAGCTATACGCTTCAAAATTGTTGCCCTGGTGGAACAAATGCAGCGGAAGCTCATATTCACTGGCGATATCATTTATCATTTTTCACAAATCCTCCTTACATCACCGATAAACGGTTATTGAGATAATATCGGCTATATCGTCAAATAGGCATAATTATAGCTTTTTATTATTCCCTCATATCTATTTTAAACTTTTTTGAATTATTTTGCAATAGTTTTAGTAGTTATTCTCATAATCTCACATATTTAAACATCGCGCCTTGTTGATATTGCACAATATTTCCGAGATGTTTTCGAGCGTGACACCCGTTATTATTATAAAAACATGAAACACGTCTAATATTTTTGCATAATTTATCATCACTTCAAACAGTACAGCTGCCTATTCCGACAACAGCTACCGTAATATCATCTATGACTTCCCTGCCGTTGTCACCAACAGCACGCTCGCCTATGAGCCTGGCTGCCGCATCAGGTGAAAGGCTGCAAAGCCTTGATGCAAGGCTTTCATTCCCGACAAGCAGGCTCTCGTCTACGCCGTCAGAAGTAACGATTATCATATCACCGGGGTCGATCTTAAGCTGAGTTACATCGGGGTCGCATTTAGTAAGAATACCCGTCGGGAGGGTGTTACTCGCTATCTTTATTACACTGCCGTCTCTGATGATATACGATGCGGCAGCGCCCGCCTTAAGAAAAGATGCTGTATGCGAAAAAAGGTCTATCTTGATAATGTCAAGTGTCGAGAATGACTCGTCCCAGCTTTTAACGCTGAGGGCTGAGTTTATCAGCCTCTCTGTGCATTTCATAGATATGCCCGAGGATATGAGCCGTCTGACAAGGCTTACTGTAAATATCGAATCGAGCCTTGCACGCTCGCCTGTACCCATTCCGTCAGAAAGAATAACATACCGCTCACTCTCATTGAGAGTAATCGTATCGACCGTATCGCCGCAGTATTCACCGCCCATACACGAAGCCTGAAATGTAGCGATATCAGCCTCGAGCTCGGGCTTTTCGGTAAATATCAGCCTTGTGACTTTACCTATGACATTTATACTCGGAAGCTCCATATCACAGCCGACGATATCAGAAAGCCGCACCGTCAGCCTTACAAGGTCACTCTTAATGCCGCCGCTTACAAAAGCCTCAACAAACATACGGCGGTTTTCATTCAGGTAAACGCACACTCTTGCACCCTTGCAGCCGCTGATATCAAATAGCTCTTTTGCTCTTTCACACAAAAGCTCGTCCACTTCCTTGATGTGGTTGACCCTGTTTGACATATCACCAAGAAGCTCTTCCATTGAAAGAAGCTGCTCACACAAAAGCTCACGCATTCTTGACACAGCGATGTCGTTTGCACGCTCAAATGCAAGCTCGTCCGATGCCCTGATAAAAGCGGCCTCGATAACAGGCTTTTTGGTGCAGCCGGGCAGGAAGCTGTCAATATCCTCCAAAGTAACCACACCGTAGCTGTCAGAGATGTTTTCAAGAACCTCTAACGCCTTATTATGCTCAGAAAGCCTTTTACGGCAAAGCTCACAGCATTCACATTTTGAGCAGACATTCATATCAACTCTTCTTGCAAGAGGCAGGGGCTTGTATCTGTCACCGATTTTTAAAGATATGACCGAGATATCACGCCTTACATCGGAAAGGGTCTTAGCAGCGTAGCCGAGCCTTGAAGATGCTGTCTGCCCCACAAGGTCAACTGTGCTTTTAGCCGTAGTAAAAAACGACCTGCCCGCCCTGAAAACATCGGCAGGAAGAATAACGCAAATCACCGAACCAATTACTATATCCCAGAACATCACGAAGGTATCACTATTGATACCGACCGCCGAAAGACTCAGCAGTGTGCTTATAATATATGCCGAAACAGCCGCAAGGTCACTTATACCAAACAAAGCGCCGCAGATAAGCCCTGATGATGACATGATAAGCGTATTGGCAGCAAGCGACGGAATACACAAAGCTGTCGCAAATGATGTAAGAACGCCTATCAAAGCACCGCCCACGGCACGGTATTTCTTTGCAAAATACAAAAGCACTACCGTACCGAATACTCTGCCCAGATCAACCGGCAGCGGTATCGATGTAAGTGCGCATATAAGCATTATGTAGATAACGCCTGCAAAAACGCCCCTCGAGCCGCTGATATTCAGCTTGCCTGTAACGGTGTATTCTTCCAAAAGCAAGGAAGCCATAAAAATAACAGCGGCGCAGATAAGTGCATCTATCATATTGAATGCAAGCATATAGCCGCTGTAGCCTTTACCGACAGCTTCGACGGAATTGACAAGCAGCATGATGATACAAGAGCCTGCCGACAAAACAACGGGGGCGTTGAAATTATGCTTTTTGATATACACCGCCAGCACAGCCGTTAAAAGTGCTGAACATATATGTGCAACAGATAGCATCAGCTCACCGCAAAGCGCATAATAGGCGATCATTCCGAGAATAGCGGCAGGAGAATACACGCCGCTCAGAGATACCGCACAGACCCCCAAAGAAAAATGCGAGCCCAGCAGCCTTGCGCCCGAAAAGAAAAAGCCGCTTGCAAAGGCAACTGCAAACATAGCAGGTGCTCTGGCTCTGACATCCTTTTTACTTCTGTTTCCCGACATATCATTTCGCATTTTTAACTTCACCGCCATATAGAATTTGCTATGCAAATACCGTTTATTGCAAAGCAAATTTATAATAGCATATACTTAGTGAAAAATATGTCGGTATATGTCTGATGCTTTTAAATCAGCTTCTTAAGTGACTCACAAAATGATATGAGCTGCTCCATAGTAAGTGATTCAGGGCGGCAACTCTGCGGCAGACCGCACTCTTCTATGGCTTTAAATACTGTAGGCTTATCTATTCCCATAGCAGATGATACCGAATTGCAAAGGGTCTTTCTCCTCTGCGAGAAAGCTGCTCTTACCGTCTTGAAGAAAAACTGCTCATCGGTCACTCCCGAGGGAGTGTTCTCTCTTATATCAAATCTTATAACGCAGCTGTCAACATTAGGTGAGGGCATAAAACTGCCCCTTGAAACGTTAAACAAGAGCCTCGGCTCGCTGAAATAGTTAACAGCCACCGTCACAGCGCCCATATCACGGGAGCCGACCTTTGCAAGCAGACGTGTGCCAGCCTCTTTCTGCACCATAACGGTAACGCTCTTTATCGGCAGCCTGCTTTCAAGCAGCGACATGATTATGGGAGATGTTATGTAATACGGAAGATTAGCACACACCGCAACATCAAGCCCTTCAAACTCGTCTTTGATGAGCTTATGCAGATCCACCTTCAAAACATCGGATATTATCAGTTTAAAATTATCATATTCAGCCAGAGTTTCTTCAAGCACAGGTTTCAGGCGTTCATCTATTTCGATTGCCACGACCTTATCAGCACGCTTGCATAATTCATTGGTAAGAACACCTATTCCCGTACCTATCTCGATGACACCGAAGCCTGGCTTCGCATTGCCCATTTCAGCTATTTTTGGGCATACTGTGGGGTTGACAAGAAAGTTCTGACCGAGCGCCTTTGAGAAGGTAAAGCCGTGCCTTGAAAGCAGCTCCTTAACAACACTGATATTCGATAGATTATCCATACTGCACCTCCTCTGAACATACTAATTAACGTACTAATATTATTTTAACAGATTGTGAAAAAAATGTCAAGAGTTTATGCGAATAAATATCTGATAACTGACAAAAATATAAAAAAGGAGATGAAACACTATGCCGATAATAAGCACAAACCGAAACAGTATGGATATTCCTCTTATACTAAGCATGGCAATGGCACAAAATCCATCAGCGCTGCCGATGTTTGAGGCGCTTGATAATGATACGCTAAAAACCATTGCGGGAATATCTGACAAAAAACAGGCAGATATTCACGGGCGGATAAACGGGCTGTACAGCGCCGCAGATACCCTCGGGCGAGCAAGAATGTTTTAAAAACGTTCATACAAATATGCAGAAGTGCCCTATCTATAGTAAATATATACAAGAGCAAGCGCTTAAAACTGCGTAAATTTTATTTCTTTTAGAATTGAAAAATAACGCATTATAATGTATAATATAGGTAGTGTATAAGACACATGATGCACGAAAGGAATTGCAGCTATGATGATGACTTTTGGCAGTTACGAATACTCATCAAAGGCCTCCCCTATATGCAGAGGCTGTGTTTTTTGCGCTATAAATCTATGATATAAGAGACTGCAACATGACAGGTTGCAGTTTTTTGATTTATGAAAGTGAGATGTTTACATGAAAAAGGTCGCAATTATCATGGGCTCAGACAGTGACTACCCCGTAGTTAAAAATGCGGCAAGCACACTTAAGAGCTTTGGCGTTGCGTATGAGTGCCATGTTATGAGCGCACACCGCTCACCCGAGCTGGCAGCAGAATATGCAAAGAGCGCAAAAGCAAACGGCTTTGGCGTTATCATCTGCGCCGCAGGTATGGCTGCTCATCTGGCAGGTGTCGTTGCAGCACACACAACACTTCCCGTTATCGGAATTCCCTGCAAGGGTGCTAACTTTGACGGAATGGACGCATTGCTTGCAACAGTTCAGATGCCCAGCGGTATTCCCGTTGCAACAGTAGCTATTGACGGTGCGAAAAATGCTGCAATACTTGCAGTACAGATGCTGGCAATAACAGACGAGAGCCTTGCAGCAAAGCTCGAAGACGAGAAGGTAAAAATGCTCGAGGGCGTTAAGCAGAAAGACGCTGCAATGCAGGAGAAGATAAAAGAACTTTGAGTACATACAGATACAACACAGCTCTTTTTGACCTTGACGGAACGCTGACAGATTCCGCTGAGGGTATACTCAACTGCACAAGATATGCACTTGACAAAATGGGGCAGCAAATACCGCCCGACAATGTGCTGAAAGGCTTTCTCGGGCCGCCGCTTGTGATATCATTTCTAACCATCTGCGGTATGACGGAAGAGCAGGCAAAGGAAGCCACAAGGCTTTTCAGGGTAAGATACACTGATATCGGGCTGTTTGAGAACAGACCCTATGACGGAGTCAGAGAGATGCTTGAGCGGCTAAAGGCTGAAGGCATCAGGCTCGCAACAGCAACGAGCAAGCCGGAAGATTATGCTGTTAGGATACTGACAAGATTCGGACTGATAGAGTATTTTGATTTTGTCGGCGCTGCTACATTTGATGAATCAAGGCATGACAAGATAGCAGTTCTCGGCTACGCACTTGATAAACTGGGTATAAAAGATAAAAACGAAGCCGTCATGGTCGGTGACAGGTCTAACGATATAGACGGCGCACACCACTACGGGCTGAAATGTATAGCCGTCCGCTACGGCTATGGGAATGATGAGGAATTCAGGTCGCACAGAGCTGACTATATCGTGGATACACCGGATATGGCAGCAGATGTGATACTTGGAATAAACAGGTAATAATATTTTTGATATGGAGGAATTTACTATGGCAAGCTATGAGAAGAAGGAACAGCTCTACGAGGGCAAGGCAAAGAAGGTTTTTGCAACCAATGACCCCGATGTAGTTATCGTTGATTACAAGGACGATGCAACAGCATTCAACGGCGAGAAGAAGGGCACTATCGCAGGCAAGGGCGTTATCAACAACAAGATGACAAACTATATGTTCAAGCTCCTTGAAAAAGAGGGCGTGCCTACGCACCTTATCGAAGAGATATCTGACAGAGAGACTATTGTAAGAAAAGTTGAGATAGTTCCTCTCGAGGTCATAGTAAGAAACGTTGCAGCAGGCAGCTTCTCTAAAAAGCTCGGCATTGAGGAGGGCACTCCCCTCAAGCAGCCTACACTTGAGTTCAGCTACAAGTGCGATGAGCTTGGCGACCCCTTCATCAATTCCTACTACGCATTAGGTCTTGGTCTTGCTACACAGGAAGAGCTTGACGATATTGCTAAGTATGCTTTCAAGGTAAATGAGTTCATGGTGAAGTTCTTTAAGGAGAAAAATGTTGACCTTATAGACTTCAAGATAGAGTTCGGCAGATACAAGGGCAAGATAATACTTGCTGACGAGATATCCCCCGACACCTGCCGTTTCTGGGACAGCACAACACACGAGAAGCTCGACAAGGATCGTTTCCGCAGAGATATGGGCGGCGTTGAAGAAGCATATCAGGAAATGATGAAGAGACTCGGCATCAACTGATACATACACCGGACCTGTTATTCGCCCATCGGGCAGACAATAAGCTAAAGTGAGGTTAATCTATGAAAAGTTTTTCAGACAGCTATAAGGAAGCAGGAGTTGACGTAACAGCAGGCTACAAGTCGGTAGAGCTCATGAAGCAGTATGTTGCAAGAACTATGACTAAGGGCGTTCTCAGCGGCATTGGCGGTTTCGGCGGTCTTTTTGAGCTTGATCTTGCAGGGATAGAAAAGCCCGTGCTCGTTTCAGGCACTGACGGTGTCGGC
>JAFYET010000106.1 GCA_017544125.1 Ruminococcus sp.
CATGATATACGAAAAAGAACATGGAATGGTGCGGTAGTATGAAAATTTTAAACTACATTCGTAAAGATCTAAAAATCGGCATTATCGGTGCTGTGCTACTGGCAGCGGTGGTGCTGTTTGGTGTGGGCTTTATCGCATACAAGCTGTTATCTCATGATGAAAATGTGAGCCCCGAGGCTGTGCCTGTGCAGGAGGCTGCTGACGAGCTAAAAGATTACACCTTTAAGCAGCATGACAATTTAACTTTTGCCTGCAAACCGGACAACATTGTCATTGGCGAGGTTTACGATAAAGTCGATGTTACCATTCTTACAAATGGAATAACTATATCTGATGAGGAATACAAAAAAGACGCTTGTGAGTTATTTGATCTGCTTAAAAGTTCTGATACGCCTGATTCTTCAAAGGTAGAGTATGATGCGGAATCTGATGATTATTGTTATTCAGATGATGATATGTTATTTGATTACTTTAATACAGGCTCAACGCTTTGGGTCGATTACCGTGAGATGAGTGATGACGGAAGAGAATATGACCCGGGTTATTCAGACGTGGTAAAACGTATAAAGGCTGATGATATTGACCCCGATGAAAGCTACAACGTCGGCGGAGAAAGCTATTCACTAAATGATGCTAAAAGCTTTACCGATAAAAAGATTGAAGAGCTGTCGAAATACATTCACGTGTATTCACCTGTTTTGTCAGACATAGCGGTAATATATATCCCCGAAAAAGATGAATACTGCTATCTGCTAAGATACAGTACGACAATTGACGGCGTGCCGACAAATGATTCAGGGTTAATAGATAGTGATGAAAAAGAGTCTCTAAGAGGAAACTATCTTAATGTTGAAATTCGTCACAAAGACAAGATATCAGTTTTAGACAACTTTGCAAATTTTCATATTGACCGACGTGGTGCCGTAACAGATATAATACCGCTCAGCCAGGCCGAGGATATCGCAGCAGAGGTATTAGCGCCCAAATCGGAATATATCTGCACCGATTGCAGACTCAAATATGTATGTATGATAAAAGGCTCTGACAGTGCTAAAAGCACGGCAGTTTATAAGCCTATGTGGGTATTCACTCTTGAAGAAGAGCAGACTAAAGAATACGACTTCAGAGGCGACAACTTCGGAAAGAACAATCTGTATATAGATGCGGTGACAGGCGATGTGTTTATATATCAGTTTATACCAAACGCTGTCATCAGGCAGGACGATGTGAGGTATGGAGGCTTGTTTGCATAAAGGGGTGTGACTATGAAAAAAAGCACTATAATAAAACTCTCCGCCGCCATATTAGCAGCGGCAGCGGTGGTGTTTGCGGGCTATAAGCTCTTGCACAAAAATGATAATATAAGTGCCAAAGCTGTACCTGTTGAGCAAGCGCGTGAGGAGCTTAAGGACTACAAATTCGGCACATATGATAACCTGAAATTCGACTGCGAAGTCAGCGGCTTTGATAAGGTGTATGAGCGGCTTGATATTACGGCTCTTTGTGACAGCAGCAAGGGGCTTGATACACTCAGAAGCGAGGGCGTTGACGTTTTAAAGCTGTTTTTTAACAAGGACATAGACGGGATGCTGCTTAATAAGACTGAACACAGCAACTATGAAACAATGCAAGATCCGGATAAGGTGTATGATGCTTATTATTGCAAGGACAACGAGCTGTGCGCCGAGGTGTTTTTTGACAATTCCTTCTGTATCATCGACTGGCTGGGTGAGGCAGACCCTATGGGCGAGGGGTCAGCAATAATCAAGCGGCTGTGCCCTGATGAGATAACAGATGATATTTCCTACAACGTAGGCGGCGAGGATTATCGTCTAAGCGATGCTGTTGCCTTTACCGACAGCAGGCTTGCAACAATAACCGACAAGTATCTCGGCGGGAATAAGCCCGTGCTGTGTGCGGCGGCGGTAGTACATTCGCCGCAGGCGGATGAATATTCCTACCTGCTCAAATACTACAACACCTATGAGGGTGTGCGGCTTGGTGAGATAGGCGATGCCTCGCCCTATTATGATTATACTTGGGGCAAATATCTGTTTTTTGAGATAAGGCATAAAGACAGGTTTTATATAGCGCTAAACCGCAGCTGCGAGATAAAGGACAAAAAGGAAGCCGAGAATATTATCCCGCTGAGCGAGGCGGAAAAGCTCGCCGCTGATGTGCTTGCGCAGAAGTTTGATGTGACCGTTACCGAGTGCGAGCTTAAATACGTCTGCATAACGCATTATGACACAGAGGAGCGCAGCTATACGCCGATGTGGGCGTTTAAATTCGGAAGTGCAGGCGATGCTCCCGACCCGGACAGAGACGGATATCAGTATATGGTCGACCCGTTTGAACAGGACGAATTCTATGTTGATGCGATAACGGGGGACTATTATTACTATCAGAAAGAATCAGGCAGACTATACAAAAACGGCAACGAGCGGAATGGTATCGGG
>JAFYET010000107.1 GCA_017544125.1 Ruminococcus sp.
ATACCGAGCTCGGAGGATATTACCTCGCCGCCTGTAAGTATTGCGATATCCTGGAGCATTTCCTTTCTTCTGTCGCCAAAGCCGGGTGCCTTAACTGCAACGCAGGTGAACACGCCTCTTAACTTATTGAGGATAAGGGAGGAAAGTGCCTCGCCCTCAACGTCCTCAGCGATGATGAGCAGCTTCTTGCCCATTTTAACTATCTGCTCGAGGAGGGGGAGAAGATCCTGCATATTGGATATCTTCTTATCTGTGATAAGAACGAGAGCGTCATCAAGCACAGCCTCCATCTTATCTGTATCAGTTACCATATAGGGGGAGAGGTAGCCTCTGTCAAACTGCATACCCTCAACTACCTCGCTGTATGTTTCGGCAGTCTTAGATTCTTCTATCGTGATAACGCCGTCGGAAGTTACCTTTTCCATAGCCTCTGCGATGAGCTTACCTACGTTCTCATCAGCGGAAGAAACTGTTGCAACTCTTGCGATATCGTCAGACCCCTCGACCTTCTTGGAGTTCTCGATTATTGTCTTAACTGCTGCGTCAACAGCCTTTGCCATACCCTTTCTTACTACCATAGGGTTAGCGCCTGCTGCGATATTCTTCATACCCTCTCTTACAAGTGCCTGAGCGAGGAGGGTAGCTGTTGTTGTACCGTCGCCTGCTGCGTCGTTTGTCTTTGTAGCAACTTCCTTAACGAGCTGTGCGCCCATATTCTCGAAAGCATCTTCAAGCTCTATCTCCTTAGCGATAGTAACGCCGTCGTTTGTGATAAGGGGAGCGCCGAACTTCTTATCAAGAACTACGTTTCTGCCCTTGGGGCCTAATGTTATCTTAACTGTATCTGCGAGCTTATCAATACCTGCCTGAAGAGCCTTTCTTGCCTGCTCGCTGTAAATTATCTGCTTTGCCATGATTGTTAACCTCCGTTTTATATACTTTTCATAAAGGGTATTACTCGACTACTGCAAGGATATCTTCCATCTTAACAATGGTATACTCCTGACCGTCGACCTTGACATCTGTACCGCTGTACTTGCTGATGAGCACCTTATCGCCCACCTTGACTGTCATTGCAACGTCCTTCTTGCCCTCGCCTACGGCAACTACCTCGGCGACCTGGGGCTTTTCCTTAGCTGTACCTGCGAGGATGATGCCACTCTTTGTGGTCTCCTCTGCCTCTGTCATCTTGATAACTACTCTGTCCTGTAAAGGCTTGATCGTCATTATATATTCCTCCTTCTAAATAATGCTTTAACCATAAGTTTAGCACTCTTTAACCCCGAGTGCTAAATACTATTTTATCACACTTTCGGGAAATTTCAAGTGATTACACATGACTTACACAAATTTCGTATACCTGCACAAATGAGCCTATGTTTACACGCCCCGATATATGCACAACTGACATAGGGCGGCAGCGGCGTTTGCTTTTATATATGATATGTTACATAAAGTGAGGTTATGAATTGGTTAATTCGACAAAATGAGGAATTTTATGTAAAAACATATATCAAATTTATCGCCTTAATATGCTAAAATATTGATACTTTCGACACGCTTTTATTGCCGCAAAAGGTGTATTCTTTTAACGAATTGTGTAAGGTAACAAATAGTTCACGGAAAATCTGAAAAAACCTATTGACTTTTGACTGTTAATTTGTTATAATTTTACTATCAATTAGAATTTGTCTTTGATTTTGTTTAAAATTGAGGGAGAGGAAATTCGGGGGTCACAAACACCCCAATCCAAATAACGAAAGGATGATCAAATATGTCTATGGGAAGAGTGCTCGTAGTAGATGACGACAAGAACATCTGTGAGCTGTTAAGGCTTTATCTGGAGAAGGACAATTACGGTGTTATACTTGCACACGACGGTGAGGAGGCTATCGTTAAATTCAACGCCTTAAAGCCCGACATAATCCTGCTTGATGTAATGCTGCCCGGCATTGACGGCTGGCAGGTATGCAGAGAGATAAGAAAGAAATCAAACGTGCCGATAATCATGATAACTGCAAAGAGCGAGACTTTCGACAAGGTGCTCGGTCTTGAGCTGGGCGCTGATGACTACGTGACAAAGCCCTTCGACACCAAGGAGGTAATTGCACGTATAAAGGCTGTTTACAGGCGTGCAGGTCAGGGCAGCGGTGACAATGAGATAAAGGAAGTTAAATACGACAAGCTGTCTGTCAACATGACAAGATACGAGCTGAGAGTAAACGGCGTTGTAGTTGACACACCGCCCAAGGAGCTTGAGCTTCTGTTCCACCTCGCATCAAACCCCAACAGAGTTTACACCAGAGACCAGCTTCTTGACGAGGTATGGGGCTTTGAGTATTACGGCGACTCGAGAACGATAGACGTTCACGTAAAGAGGCTTCGTGAAAAGCTCGACGGCGTTTCGGATAAGTGGAGCCTTAAGACCGTATGGGGCGTAGGCTACAAGTTCGAGGCAGAGGAAAAGCAGGCTCAGACAGCGCAGGGTCAGCAGCCGGCAAATGAATAAAGGAAAAAGCATATTTTCCAAATATTTTGTGATCTGTTCAGCAGTAATACTCATAAGCTTTGTATGCTTAGGCGCAGTATTACTGCTTGTTTCTTCACGGTATTTTATAGAGGACAGAAAGGCGCTGCTCAAAAAGAACTGTGAAGGCGCAGCTCACGAGGTATGCCAGGTCATGCTTGATGACCCCTCGGAATGGAAGGGGCAGGCAAGCGAGATCATGAAAGAATATGCTATGGGCTGCAATGCCCACTTCATACTCACTGACAAAAACGGCAGAGTGATAGAAAAGACCTACGGCTCAGACGAGACGATAGGTGCTGAGGTATCAGACGACCTGCTGGGGGAGATAGACGAGAACGGCTACTACGTTTACGACAACTTCGGCGGGCTTTCAAACGAGACGAGCCACGTATGCGGTGTGAAATTCGCAGCCAACGGGCCTGATTACTATATGCTCACATCGGCTGCCACCAGTGATGACAGCGACTATGTGGCAAACCTTCTTGAGGTATTCGGCATATCGGCGGTAATAGTGCTGGTGATAGCATTATTCATCGTATACTTTGCGACGATGAAGCTGACAGAGCCTGTAAAGGAGATAGCCACACTCTCGAAGAAGATAGGCAAGGGCGACTTTGACGTAAAGTTCCCGGAATACGACATTGCTGAGTTCAAGCAGCTGAGCAACGCCTTCAACGAAATGGCGGCATCGCTAAAAAGCTACGACACCATGCGAAACAGCTTTGTAGCGAACGTATCGCACGAGCTGAGAACGCCCATGACATCTATCGGCGGCTTTGTTGACGGCTTGCTTGACGGCACGATACCCGAGGTAAAGAGGGACGAATACCTGCGCATCATATCATCAGAGGTACACAGGCTGACAAGGCTTGTACGCAGTATGTTAAACCTTGCAAAGATAGAGGCAGGGGAGATGGAGCCGAAGCTTGAAAAGTTCTCGGTAATAGAGCTGATAGTCGAGACGCTGATGACCTTTGAGAACAGGATAGAGGAAAAGCAGATAGAGATACGAGGGCTTGATGCGCCGAGGATATGGCTTTATGCTGACGAGGGGCTTGTTCACCAAGTCATCTACAATCTGATAGAGAACGCCATAAAGTTTGTAAACAAGGGCGGCTACATACAGTTCGGCTTTGAGCCGATAGGTGACAGGACGGTGATCTCGATAAGAAACAGCGGCGAGGGCTTAAGCGAAGAGGAAATGCCGCTGGTATTCGACAGATTTTACAAGACTGACAAATCGAGGGGGCTTGATGCCACGGGCGTTGGCTTAGGGCTTAACATAGTAAGCTCGATAATCAGGCTGCACGGCGGCAAGATAATGGTCAAGAGCGTTAAGGGCGAATACACCGAGTTTGTATTCACTTTAGCAAACAGCGAACCGTGAGCGGGCTTCGCCCTAAAAAAATAAAGAATAGTGAATAATTGAGGTTGCCGCCCTGCGGGCGGCGGTTCTGAAATGCGGGAGTTCTGCATTTCAATCGTGCATTGTGCATTGATAAGTGAGGTGATAGGTATGAGCTTTTTTGATGAGGAGGTATTCTTTGCTGACATGGCGGAGGTGCCGAAAAAGGACGACAGCTTTACCATGCCCAGCGGGGCATCGTCTAAAGCGGACGTGGCATCAAACGGGCTGGGTGCTGCCAACAAGCGCCGCAGGTCGGGCAGGCTCAGGCTTATCGCATCGACAGCACTTATAACTGCCGTACTTATAATGGGCACAGCCATGCTTACCGTGTTATTACGGGGCAGGGGGTGGGTAGCGAACCTCATACTCGGGGGGAAGAACATAGAGTTCACGCTGCCCGTTGCCGATTACCCGGACGTAGACATTGCCGACAAGGACGAATACGGGCGCTACACCACCGAGGGGCTTGTAAAAGCAGTATCTGACACGGTAGTGGAGATACAGATATTCAAAAGCGGCAGCTACGTTCCCTCAAGCCAGGGCAGCGGCATAGTGATATCGGAAAACGGCTACATCGTAACGAACGCCCACGTTGTCAGCGAGGCAAGCAGGGGCATCAAGGTCATTCTTTTTGACGGGACGGCTTACGATGCGGTCGTGATAGGCGCTGACGACAGGACGGACATAGCTGTTATCAAGATAAATGCGGCGGGGCTGAAGTTTGCGAGCTTTGCCGACTCAGACGGGGTAAGTCTGGGCGAGGACGTATGCGCAATAGGCGCACCCGGGGGCTTTGCAAACTCGGTAACGAAAGGCATAGTCTCGGGCAAGAACAGGCAGATAGCCGCACAGAACGGCGACATAAAGATGGACTGCCTACAGCTTGATGCGGCGATAAACCCCGGCAGCTCGGGCGGGGCTATATTCAATATGTTCGGGCAGGTGATAGCCATATCATCATCGAAGCTGGCATCGACCACCTACGACGGCATAGGCTTTGCGATAACCACCAACGCTGCGAAGCCGATAATCGAGAGCCTCATGGAGCACGGTTACGTCAAGGGCAGGATAAGGATAGGCATAACCTTCTACGGCATAAACGAGCAGGCTGCGATGAGAGCCAAGGTAGAGATTAAGCCGGGGCTATACGTTGTTGCGATAGACGACAGCTGCGATGTTGCGAACACAAGGCTGAGAGTAGACGACGTTATCACAAGTGTTGAGGGCGAGCCTGTACGGAGTCTTGAAGAGTTAAAGCAGTTACTTGAGGGGCGTGAGCCCGGCGACGAGGTGACAGCCCACGTTTACAGACCTGCGATAACCGGCGAGGGCGAGGAGTTTGACATCAGTTTCAAGCTGATGGAGGACAACGGCGGTCTGATCGAGAACCCTGCGGGGAAGAGTGCATAGAACATTATCAAAAAGCGGCTTGGGAGAAAGCCGCTTTTTTGGGTGGGGAAAAAGTGAAGCATACAAATTGGGAGTTGTGGGGGTAACAAAAATTAAGAAGGTTTTGGGGTCAAGCCCTTTTCCTTAAAAAGGGCTTGCAGGGACGGGGGCAGAGCCCCAGCAGGGTTTGGGACAGAGTCCCAACGCCGTAGGCGCAAGGGCGGCGAACAAGTATTAAAAACAGCAGAACGTTCTGATAACAATAGCGCTGTGAAGAACGAATTG
>JAFYET010000108.1 GCA_017544125.1 Ruminococcus sp.
ATGAGGAGGACAGACCGATAGTTCACGTTGAGACATCGGGCTTCAAGTCAAACAACTACGTTTCACACTCGGCAGTGGTAAATGCAATTATCGACCAGTATGTGAGCCGCTTTGAGGACGACAACCCCGCACGCTCTGATAAAAGCCTCGTAAATGTGATAGCCTCGATCCCATATCAGGATCAGTTCTGGAAGGGCAACTTAAAGGAATACAAAAGGCTTCTCGAGGGGCTTGGGCTAAAGGTCAACATTCTCTTCGGGCCTCACTCGGGCGGCGTTAAGGAGTGGCAGACGATACCGAAAGCAAACTTCAACGTGTTCATCTCACCCTGGTATGGCGAACCGATTGTCAAGAATTTAGAGAGGCGCTACAAGCAGCCCTACTACCAGTTTGGCTATATGCCGATAGGTGCAAACGCCACAACCGAATTTTTAAACGGCGTAGTTGATTTCGCACTCGCTCAGGGCGCTGAGATAGATGAAAAGAAAGCAAGAGCTTTCATCGCCGAAGAAGAGAAGGCATACTACGAGGAGCTTGACAACCTTGCAACATTCCTGCTTGAGTTCCGCTACGGTCTTCCCTCTTATGCACACATACTGCACGACAGCGGATATGTTGCGGGTCTTACAAGGTTCCTGCTGCACGAAACAGGCGTTGTTCCCAAGGAGCAGTTTATCGTTGACAACGTGCCTGCCAAGTATCAGGAAAAGATAAAGGCAGACATTCAGAGCGTATCTGACAAGCGTGAGATACCCGTTTACTTTGACCCCGATGCAGGCGCTATGCAGGATCTGATAAGAGGTCTTAAACACAGCGGCAGAGGGCTCATACTCGGCAGCGGCTGGGATAAGGAGCTTGCAGCAGAGATCGATGCTGACTTTCTCTCAATTGCCTGCCCCACGCCCTACCGCATAGTTCTTACCACAAACTACGTAGGCTACACAGGCGGTCTCAGAGTGATAGAGGATATCTACAACACCGCACTTGCCACATACAAATAACACAAGCATCTCCCGTCTTGCGGCGGGAGATAATTTGCTATATGAAAGGACTGATAATATGCCGAGAGTAGGTATTGCAACAACAAACGGCACTGATATAGACGAGCACTTCGGGCACGCTAAATTCTTCCGCATATATGACCTTACAGACGATGGCTACACATATGCAGAGCTGCGTGATGCGGTGGCTGCCTGCCAGCATTCGCTCGGGCATGACACAACACGCTTTGACAAGATAATAGAGCTGCTTTCTGACTGCGATGCGCTCATCGTTCAGAAGATAGGCCCCGGTGCGGCAGCCTACCTGATAGAAAAGGGCGTGCGTGTCTTTGAAGTAAACGGCAGCATTGATGCTGTGCTTGAAAAGTTCATAAGCGACAAGATAGTATAAAGATAAAACTGCTGCAAAATAATGCAGCAGTTTATTTTTGCGATATATAAACAAGCGGCAGCCTGCACGACTGCCGCTCTTATATCTTACCTCTTACTTCTTACCCCTAAATATAATACATATAGTTCTTTTCCTCGCCCGAGCTGCCTTTGTATTCGTTTATAAGGTCTGCAAGGGTGAGCTGCCCGGTGAAGGTGCGCATATAGCCGTTTAACTTGTCCCACAGGCAGGTGTTCACCGATGAGCGGATATCGCCCTTGTCACCCTCCTCCTGATCAAACTCATCATGCACATCGGCAAGAATGCTGTTGTCAAGGGCGTTGAGAATCTCTGAAAGGTATATCTTCGATGCGGGGCGTGAAAGCATATAGCCGCCCCTCGAGCCCTTGTGCCCTCTTACAAAGCCGCCCTGACGCAGCCCCATGATTATCTGTTCGAGATACTTTTGCGAAATGTTCTGGCGCTGTGCTATATCAGCTGAGGAGACCGTTCTGCCGTCCTCACAATTTATGGCTATATCCGTAAGGGCAATAAGCCCGTATTCCACTCTTGTTGATACTTTCATAGCTTACCTCCCTTACGAATTATCATCAAGCAGCCTGATGAGCGTTTTCCAGCCGAGCTTTGCGCATTTTACCCTTGCGGGCATTTTTGAAATGTTTTGCAGCGCCGCTGCTTCTTCAAGCTCTTCAAGCTCATCATCTGTTATCTCGCCGCCGATCATCTTGTCAAACAGCTCGCAGAGGTGTTTTGCGTCTTCCACAGTCCTGCCTATGATAAGCTCGAGCATTATGTCGGTCGATGCCTGTGATATGGCACAGCCAACACCTGTGTATGAGCCGTCTTTTATCAGCCCGTCCTTTACCACAAGGTTAAGTGTCAGCTGGTCGCCGCAGGTGGGGTTTATGCCCGCATTCGAGCAGGTAGCACAGGGCAGCTCGTGCAGATGTATCGGGTGTAGATTGTGGTCGATGAGTATATCGTTGTAAAAATTATCTGCCATAGCCCATTTTCTCCCTTACTGTTTTAAGTGTGTCGGTAAAGCGCCTTACGTCCTCCTCGTCATTGTAGAAGGCAAGGCTCATTCTCGCACTTGACTGAATGTTGAGGTGCTGATGCAGCGGCTGTGCGCAGTGGTGACCTGCCCTTATTGCGATATTCTCGCTGTCAAAAACTGCCGCTATGTCGTGGGGGTGAACGCCGTCAACTGTGAAGGTTATAATCCCCTCATGCCCTGCCGCCTCCTGCGAGCCTATGATGTTTACGTGAGGTATGGTCTTCATCTGCTCGAATGCAAGCTCTGTAAGCTGCCGCTCACGCCTTACAATCTCGTCAAAGCCTATGCTGCTTATGTAATCAATCGCCGCATGAAGCCCCACAGCACCGCCGACGTTTACTGTGCCCGCCTCAAACTTGTGGGGCAGCTCGGCAAAAGTTGCACTATCACGGGTGACATACTCTATCATCTCGCCGCCGTAGAGGAACGGGGGCATCTTTTCAAGCAGCTCCTCACGCCCGTAAAGCACACCGATGCCCATAGGTGCGAGCATCTTATGCCCCGAGAAAACGAGGAAGTCAACATCAAGCTCCTTAACATCAACAGCCATGTGCGGCACGCTCTGCGCCCCGTCACAAACTATCAGCGTGCCGTTTTTGTGTGCGATATCCGCAAACTCCTTTATGGGGTTCACACGCCCGAAAACATTTGACACCTGCGCAATCGCAAATAGCTTTGTTTTCGGCGTAAGCGCCTTTTCAAGCGCCTGTGCGGTGTATTGCCCGTGCTCGTCACACTCGAGAAACTTAAGCACTGCGCCCTTTTCCCTTGCAAGCTGCTGCCAGGGCAGAAGGTTTGAGTGGTGCTCGGATATGGCAACAAGTATCTCATCGCCATGCCCGATATTCGCTCTGCCAAAGCTGTATGCAATAAGGTTCAAGCTCTCGGTAGCGTTTCTTGTAAACACTATTTCACGCTTGCTGTTTGCACCGATAAAGTTCCTTACCGCCTCACGGGCGTTTTCGTAAGCATCTGTCGCCTTTACGCTCAGATCATATAGCCCCCTGAGAGGGTTTGCATTCTCGCTTTTGTAGTATTTAGCCGCACGCTCAAGAACCGGGTAGGGCTTCTGCGTTGTGGCTGCATTATCTAAATAGACCAGATTTTTGTACTCGTTGAATACAGGAAAATCCTTCTTGAATCTGTTATCACTCATTGATCTCACCCCAGTCAAGAGCCTTGTAAACGCGGCTCTCGGTAGTTTTGTCGCCTATCGCCTTGATGACCTGCGCAAGCCTTGCCCGTGCCACCAGCTCATAGAGCTTGTCCTCGGGAATGCCCCTTGACTGCATATAAAATACCTGCTTATCATCAATGCGCCCGATAGTTGCACCGTGGCTTCCCTCAACGTCCTCCTCGGCACAGAGTATCACAGGCACAGTTCTGTTGTCAGCACTCTCGCTGAGCATAAGCACATTCTCCTGCTCAGCACCCTTAGCCCCTGCCGAGCCGTTTTTAAAATCTATCGTCCCTTTGAAAACCTTGTGCGCATCGCCGTCAAGCACGCCGTTTACAGTAATAGCCGATGTGCTCTTTCTGCCG
>JAFYET010000109.1 GCA_017544125.1 Ruminococcus sp.
ATTATAAACACCTTTTCGCTTTTGGAGGAGCTGGAGCTGTTTAAGCGCTTCAAGCCCGATGCGGTGCTTTACGATGTGCTGGGCGACGTGGTCTGCGGCGGCTTTGCAGCCCCTATAAGAGAGGGCTATGCCGAGCAGGTGCTGATAGTCACCTCGGGCGAGAAGATGGCTTTGTATGCTGCAAATAATATCTGGAGCGCTGTTAAGAACTTTGAAGACAGGAGCTACGCCAAGGTGCGTGGCGTTATACTCAACCGCCGAAACGTGCTTGACGAGGAAGCCAAGGTGCGTGCCTTTGCAGATAAAGCAGGCATTGAGATAACCGCTGACATTCCCCGCTCTGACGATATAACAAGGTATGAAGATATGGGGCTGACTGCCGTTGAGGGCGACCCCGATTGTGAAGTTTCAAGGCGCTTTATCGCCCTTGCAAAAACGCTTATAGAGGAAGATGAGAAAAAATGACCGAGGCTTTTTTTGTAACAGCTGCCGAGCTTGCATACAGGGGCTTTGACGACCTGCCCCGTGAGCTTGATTCATCAAAGCATATGATATACTCTTCCCCTGCGACACTTGATTTTAACTCACCCGGCGCTAAGGGCTTCGGTGTCAAGAGGGCAGGGCTTGTGATACCGGGCAGCGTTATGCTGCTTATAGCCCCCGGCTGCTGCGGGCGCAATACCGCACTGCTTAGTGACTTAGGGTATGACGAGAGGTTTTTCTACCTGATGCTCGATGATACTGATATTGTGACGGGGCGCTATGTAAACAAGATACCAAAAGCGTGTGAGGAGCTGCTTGCAGAGCTTGACTACACCCCCTCGGTGATAATGCTTTGCTGCACCTGCGTTGATGCGCTGCTCGGTACAGATATGGAGCGTGTGTGCCGTGCCTGCTATGACAAAACGGGCGTTAAGGCTGCCCCTGCATATATGTATGCCCTCACCCGTGAAAAAAGGCTGCCGCCCATGGGGCTTGTGCGAAAGAGCATATACTCGCTCTTAGAGCCGCAAAAGCGCATATCGAATGAATGCAGCATACTGGGCTTTTTCTCGGCACTTGAAGATAATAACGAGATATACGCTTTGCTGCAAAGCGCAGGTATACGAAAGATACACGAGATAGGCAGATGTGAAACTTTTGAGGAATATAAGGAAATATCACGTGCTAATTTCAGCATAGTTTTAAACTCAGAAGCAAGAGCCGCAGCGCAGGATATGCAGGAGAGGCTTGGCATACCCTTTATCGAGCTGACAAGAATGTACCGACTTGACAAGATACATAACCAGTACCGCCTGCTCGGTGAAGCAATAGGTGCGGCGTTTGATGACAGCGTATATTTTGAGAGCGCAAAGGCGGTCATCGAGAGCTTTAAGGAAAAGCACGGCGAGGTGGTCTTTGCAGTTGGCGAGAGCCTTAATGCCGACAGCTTTGAGCTGGCACTGGCACTTTGCGAATACGGCTTCAAGGTCAGGGAGATATACGGCACTGTGGGCGAGCGAAACTTCGTGTTTGTCAAAAAGCTCGCAGAGATATCGCCCGAAACGAGGGTGTATTCAAACCTTTCACCCACGATGATGAATTATCAGCCCGACCCCTGCATACAGGCAGCAATCGGTGCTGATGCGTGCTATTACCATAAGGGCATTGTGGGCGTTGAGTTTAACAGCGAAGCCCAGCCCTTTGGCTACAGGGGCATAGAGCTTTTGTTTTCACAGCTTGATAAAGCGCTTGGTGAGAGAGGGGAGGCATACGTATGAAAAAGCTGCTAAAGCATATATCCCCCTTAGCGCCTGATGATTCGGGTGCCTGCTCGGTGCTTTACGAAATGGGCGGCATAACCGTTATCTGCGATGCAGGCGGCTGTGCAGGCAACGTCTGCGGCTTTGACGAGCCGAGGTGGTTTGAAAAGCGCTCGGCGCTCTTTTCCGCAGGGCTTCGTGATATGGACGCAATACTCGGGCGTGATGATATGCTCGTTAAAAAGCTCTCGCTCATAACAGAGCAGATAGATGCGCCCTTTACTGCTATAGTCGGCACGCCCGTGCCTGCGGTCATTGCTACCGACCTTAAAGCCCTCGAGCGCATGAGCGAGAAAAAAACAGGGTTGCCCTGCATAGCGCTTAAGACCGACGGCACACGCCTTTATGACTACGGCGAGGAACTGGCATATTACAGGCTTTTTGACAGGTTTGCAGAGTATAAGCTGCCCGTAAAAAAAGGCAGGCTGGGCGTTCTTGGTGCGACCCCGCTCAACATCGGCGAAACTGACAGCAAAAGGCTGAAGGCGGCACTTTCCGATAAATGGGAGGATGTTGTGTGCTTCGGTATGGACTCAGGGCTTGATGATGTAAAGCGTGTGAGCCAGTGCGAGCGGCTGCTTGTCATAGCGCCCTCGGGGTTAAAGGCAGCAAGGCTGATAAACGAGCGCTTTAACACACCGTACGATGTGGGCTTCCCGATGACCGATGAGCTGCCCGGGATATATGATAAAAAGATACTGATAATACATCAGCAGTTTTACGCAAACGCCCTGCGTGAGCATTATGAGAGCTGCGGCTGCGATGTTACCGTTGGCAGCTTCTTTATGATGATACCCGAGTATATGAAAGCTAACGACATACACATCACCGAAGAGGACGAGCTTATTGAGCTTGCGCTTAACGGCGGGTTTGATGTGATACTTGCCGATGAAAGATTCAGGCTGATGCTGAAAGGCTTCGGCGGCAGCTTTATTGACCTGCGCCACTTTGCAGTAGGCGGCAGGCTCAACTTAGGATAAATGATGATGAAAACAGTAAACATACACCTTTTCGGCATTGTGCAGGGCGTGGGCTTTCGCCCGTTCGTTTCACGCACAGCCGACAGCTTCGGCATAAAGGGCACAGTTGCAAACAAGGGCTCATATGTCGAGATAATAGCTCAGGGCAGCGAAAGCGACATAGCCGCCTTTGAGCGTGAGATAAAAGAGCACCCGCCCGAGCGGGCAGTGATTCTCGGGCTTGAAAGCATAGAGCTTGACGATGCGCCCGTGTTTGAGGGCTTTGAGATAATCGAGAGCGAAAAGGAATACGGCGATATCTTCGTTTCCCCCGACATAGCCACTTGCGACAAGTGCAGACAGGAGCTTTTTGACAAGGGCAACAGGCGCTATCTCCACCCGTTTATAAACTGTACCCAGTGCGGCCCCAGGCTGACTATACTTGATGCCATGCCCTATGACAGGGTGCGCACGAGCATGAAGAAATTCCCCATGTGCAAAGAGTGTGAGGAGGAGTATTATTCCCCCTTATCACGCCGCTATGATGCACAGCCCGTATGCTGCAACGAATGCGGCCCGCAGGTGTATATCATAGGCGAGGACACAAAGGGGCTTGCTGCCATAACAAAGGTGCGCCGTGCCATAATGGAGGGAAAGATAGCAGCTGTAAAGGGCATAGGCGGCTTTCACCTGTGCTGTGATGCTAAAAACGAGGCGGCGGTAATGCGGCTGAGAGAGCTCAAACACCGCCCCATGAAGCCATTTGCGGTGATGATGAAGGATATTGACACCGCAAGGCGTGAGTGTATAATAAAGCCCGGGCAGGAGCAGTATCTCACAGGCTGGCAGAAGCCTATAATGTTGCTTGAAAAAAGAGACAGCCAGACGATCTGTGATATGATAGCACCCGACAACATAACGGTAGGCGTGATGCTTCCTTATGCGCCGGTGCAGATGCTTTTGTTTGACACCCCCGACGGGGTGGATATGACCGATTGCCTGGTCATGACCAGCGGCAATGCAAGGGGCGCACCTATCTGCCGTGATGATGAAAGCGCTGTAAAAGAGATAGGCTCGTTTTGCGATATAATACTCTCCCACGACAGGGATATACTCATTCGTGCTGATGACAGCGTGTGCGACTGGCTGTTTGATAAGCCCTATATGATAAGGCGCTCTCGTGGTTTTGCGCCGCTGCCCTTTATGCTCAAAGGCGCTGAGGGCGTGCAGGCGGTGTCTATCGGCGGCGAGCTTAAAAACAGCTTCTGCGTTTTGAAAAACGGTATGCTCTACCTCTCGCCCTACATAGGCGATATGGCAGATGTGAGAACTGTAAAGGCGCTTGAAGAGTCCCTCTCCCGAATGACGGATATGCTCGAAGCGCAGCCTCAGGCTGTGGTGTGCGATAAGCACCCTATGTATAACTCCGTGACATTTGCCGAGGGCTATGCAAAAGACAAGGGGCTGCCGCTTATACAGATACAGCACCACTACGCCCATATACTTTCCTGCATGGCTGAAAACGGCTATGAGGGCAAGGTGATAGGCGTTAGCTTTGACGGCACAGGCTACGGCGATGATAAGACCGTCTGGGGCGGCGAGCTTTTTGTGTGCGATATGCAGGGCTATGAGCGTGCAGGCAGCATAAAGCCCTTTGTGCAGGTGGGCGGCGACCTTTCTGCCAAGGAGGGCTGGCGCATAGCAGTACAGCTGCTGCGTGCAGGCTTTGACGATGCGCAGGATATCTGCAAGCAGCTCTCACTCTGCGATGAAAAGACATTCAAGCTGCAAACGGCAATGGCAGACAATCACTTAAACGCCGTAAAGTCAACAAGCATGGGGCGTGTGTTCGATGCGGTGTCGGCAATCCTCGGCATAAGGCTTTCCTCCACATTCGAGGGTGAGGCTTCGACGGCGCTGATGTATGCAGCCGAGCTTTACGAGCGTGCAAAGGGCGACAGCGACACCGACCTGCCCTGCGGATATGTTGATAACGAGGGTGTTATTTTGGACACCACTGCTCTTGTCTGTGAAATAGCAAAGCGCTATCTTGCAGGCGGCGACAGGGGAGAGCTGGCATACGGCTTCCACTTATCTATTGCAAAAATGATAGTGAAGGGCTGCACCGCCCTGCGTGAAAAGCACGGCATAAACACGACGGCACTCAGCGGCGGCGTTTTCCAGAATAGGCTGCTTACCCGCCTTGCAAAAGAGGGGTTAGAGAAAGCAGGCTTTGAGGTGCTGCTGCACTCGCTCGTTCCGCCCAATGACGGCGGCATTGCCCTCGGTCAGGCGGCATATGCGGCGTTTAACAGGTAACAGGTGAGGTATCGGCGCTAAGCGCCGATGATATGCCCACTCGGGCAGGAGCTGATTTTTGGAATAATAATTGTGCATTGTTGCAGAAAGGAAGAATAAATATGTGTGTAGGTTTATCGGCAAAGGTAGTAAACGTTAAGGACGGCACGGCGCTTATTGATGCGGGCGGTGCTCAGAGAGAGGTCAGCGCAGGTGTGCTTGATGACCTCGAGCCGGGTGATTATGTAATGGTACACGCAGGTGTTGCCATTGCAAAGATAACCGAAACTGACGAGCAGGAAGCTGCCGACGTAATGGGTGATATACTATGAACGAACAGATGATGAAAGCCCGTGAGATAATAACGGGCTATAAGGGCAGACCGCTTCGCATAATGGAGGTGTGCGGCACGCATACCCATGAGATATTCAGGCTGGGGCTTAGAAAGCTCGTCCCCGAGGGGATAGATATAATCTCCGGCCCCGGCTGCCCCGTGTGCGTCACGGCGGTGGGCTTTATTGACGAGGCTATATGGCTCGCACTTGAAAAGGGCTGCATTATATGCACCTTCGGCGACCTTATAAAAGTTCCCGGCACAGAGATGTCCCTTGCGGGGGCGAGGGCAAAGGGCGCAGATGTACGCCCTGTGTATTCGCCCCTCGATGCGGTGGCGCTCGCAAAGGAGAACCCCGACAAGCAGGTGGTCTTTTTAGCCGTAGGCTTTGAGACGACCACCCCCTCTGCCTGCCTTGCTGCAAAGACGGCAAAGGAGCAGGGGCTTGAAAACTTCTCGCTGTTAACAGCAAACAAGACGATGCCCAACGCTTACAATGCCCTTGTGGGCAGCGCTGATGCGTTTATATACCCGGGGCACGTTAACGCCATAACAGGCAACGCTGCCTGCATTAAGCTCTGCGAGGAAAAGGGCGTTTCGGGCGTTGTTGCGGGCTTTACGGCAAGCGAGCTTATGACGGCTCTGGCTGTGTGCATAAGGCTTTTGGAGAAGGGTGAGCCGTTTTTCAAAAACTGCTACCCCCGTGTGGTAAAGGACGAGGGCAACCCCGCCGCCATACGCATTATGGCTGAGGTCATGGAGCCCTGCGACAGCGAGTGGAGAGGCTTGGGTGTTATACCCATGTCCGGCATGAAGCTGAAAGCAGAGTATGCCGGCTTTGACGCAAGGCTCAAATACGCCATGCCCGAGATAAAGGGCAAGCCCAACCCTGCCTGCCGCTGCGGCGATGTTTTGCAGGGCAAGTGCAAGCCCAGCGACTGCAAGGTGTTCGGCAAGGTATGCACACCGCTGCACCCCGTAGGTGCGTGCATGGTATCAGATGAGGGTGCTTGCTCGGCGTATTATCAGTACGCTGACTAATGCATAAGCATTTTTAGGTAACAGGTAACAGGTTACAGGTAACAGGTGAGGTATCGCCTGCGGCGATAGATGCCCATTCGGGCTTTTATTCCTAAGGACTTGCCTTAATGATATTAGAATCTATCGCCCGAAGGGCGATACCATAATTGTGCATTATGCATTGATAAGGGGGTATATTATGCAATTCAAGGAAGGCACGGGCTG
>JAFYET010000014.1 GCA_017544125.1 Ruminococcus sp.
ATAAATATAATGATATCCACCCAGCTTGATAAGCAGCCCGTAAATATGTTCAGGAGGTGAGCGGTATGATAAAACTCGGCTTAAAGGAATTTGAAAGGCGGATATTTACAAACATTTTTATCGCTCTCCAGCTTGGTGCTATGTTCTTTCTTATCATATCTATAGTTTCAAGTGTCAGTTCAAGGACGGAGCTTTATCTGCCGATAAAGGACAAGCTCGAGGGCAAGGGCTCGTATCTTTCACTTTCAGGCTCGGGCAGCAGCGACATCGCAACTGCCGATGACCTTATGGCTAAATATTCCGAGATAAAAGAAGTCCTTGGAATAACGGCCTGCGCATTTTTAAGCGACCAGAGTGTTAAAAACGAAGTGCTTGGCTACCCCGATGAGCTGATAGATATGTATGAACCCAGACTTAAAGACGGCAGGTGGCTTGACAGCAAAGACCACGATGTGATATATGCTGTTGCAGACGAGAGCAGCGGGCACAAGGTGGGCGACAGATTTACACTCAGCACATACTACTACGCACCCGAAGATATTAAGTTTGAAAACGAGATAAGGCTGAACATCGAGTTTGAGGTGATAGGCATTGCTGACAAAGACACCAAGCTCTTCGGGCTTGACAGAACGTTCACCGAAAAGGACGATTTCAGAAACCTATACGGCACTTTTGAGCCGAGCGGTGACAAAGATGACACCTATTCCTCAGAAAAGGTAAACAGGCTGTACATATCACAGCGGCAGTTTGAAAGGATGACAGGCGGTAAGCTCAAAGCCGCACTTACAAGCACAAAATACCTTGTGACATTTGATGACAGCATAAGCGATGAGCAGTATGATAAGTTATGCGCACAGCTTGCTCTTTACGGTTCGCAGATACCGCTGCATGAATTCTCAAAACGCTCAAAGCTGTATGTCTATGACCAGATAGTTCAGCTTCTGCCTATACTTATCTGCATAGCGCTGCTTATGGTGGTAAGCACGGTTTCAATATCCACACTCAACACTAAGATGAGTCTGCGGACGTATGCCATATATTACACCCTTGGCTGCACCTGGAAAAGCAGCATTGCGATATCATTTGTAAATGCGATACTTACAACAGCTGCTGCGGTCTGCGTTTGTGTAATTGCGGTCTCGGTGATGAAGATCCAGGGCTTTTTGAAAAACACCGTTTTTGATTTTGGAAGGACAGAGCTTGCTTTTTGTCTGATAGCCTTTGCGCTGTATATGCTCTGCTCGCTGATATCGCCGCTTGTGTGCATAAACAACACCTCGCCGAAGGAGAACCTGCGGGCTAACGAATAGGAGAATAGCTATGATAAAACTTGATAACATAGTAAAGATATATAACCCCAAGAAATCCAACGAATTCGAAGCTCTGCACGGTATTTCCGCCGAGATAAATGACGGCGAAATGGTAGCAATAATCGGCAAATCGGGAAGCGGCAAATCGACTCTTTTAAACCTCTTGGGCGGGCTTGATGCGCCCACCGAGGGGAAAATCTACTATAATGACACCGATATCAGCAGCATGAACGACACCGAGCTGTCAAAGTTCAGGCTTCAAAACATAGGCTTTGTTTTCCAGTTCTTTGACCTTATCCCCGAGCTGACGGCGGAAGAAAACATACTGCTGCCAAGCAAGCTTGCCAGGAAAAAGGGCGAGGGCGCAGACAAGCTGTATCAGGCGCTCGGAATACAAGACCGCATAAAGCACTACCCCTCGGAGCTTTCGGGCGGGCAGCAGCAGAGGGCGGCGATCGCAAGGGCTATGATAAACAGCCCCGACGTGCTGCTTTGCGACGAGCCGACGGGCAACCTTGACCGCAAGTCTGGCGAGGAGGTCATGGCGCTGCTTAAAGATTTAAACGCACAAGGCAAGACGGTTATAATCGTGACGCATGACAGGGGCATTGCACAGCAGTGCGGGCGCATAATCGAGATCGCTGACGGGGCGATAGTATAGCATTTATACAGTTTGCTTATTATTTCAGATACTTTTTGTGCATATTGCAGATTTTTGGATGATCTTTGTTTTCTTTCTCACGTTTAGTATATAGCTTTCGTTTAGATAGGTGTGGGGCTTTTATGCCCTGCACCTGTTTTGAGGTTTGGAGGGGTTATTGATGAGAATAAAAGCCATAATATTTATTATGCTTGCAGTGATATTTCTGACCTCGTGCTCTGTTTTTAAGAGCGATGAAACAGAGGGCGAGGCAGAACTTGAAAAAATATCGGTCGGTGAGATTGAAGAAGATATACAAAAAGCTTTGTCAAAAAGCTACCCGCAATTTGAATTCAGAGAGGGGCTTAAAGTAACGCTGCCAGATGAATACATCACCTGCACATTTCGGCAGGCAGAGGGGTATGAAAAAGAGCACGGGGAGATATTTGAAAGGATATTTGACAGGGCACTTCTTGACAGCGTTGAGTTTGAAAAATCAGAATACTCTGAATCTGATGATTGCCCGCAAAAGATACCGACATACGGCTTTCACGATGAGGAGAAAATGGTACACAGCTATATTCACGGAAACGGTTTTTTCTGCTTTTTTATGCCCGATTCATTTGGCGTTACCGATGAGGGAGAGTGCGTGGCGGTCTACTTTACAGACCGTGATGATGACCTGACAAAGAGCTACACGGTTGGCGGCGAACAGCTGACAGTAGGTGATGCTGTGACATTTGCAGATAAATGGATAGCTGATAACTACGCCTATCTCGAGCCGTGGTATGATATAAGCATAAAGACTGCTGCAGTCAGAGAAAACGCCGAGGGCGGGTATTACTACGAGCTTACTGCCACTAAAAAATACAGAGGTATTGCAATTGAAGACATAACAAATATACCGAACGATGACAAAATGAGCTATGTATCAAACACGATGACGATATACATAAAAAAGAAAGATGAGATCAGCTTCTTTTCAAACGGCAACGGTGTTGTTATTCCCGAAAATGAAGAAAGGGTAACAGAGGTGATATCTCTTTCAAGTGTATTTGATAAGCTGTCGGCTACTTTTGCAGAGCTTTACAACAAGCTGCCTGTGAGCGAGATAAGGCTATGCCGAACGCTTGAACCGTGCTATGAAAGTGGTGGGCAGCTTTACTATAACTACCCCGGTGACAGGTATAATAGCCGCCTTGTGTGGCAGCTGCTGATAGAT
>JAFYET010000110.1 GCA_017544125.1 Ruminococcus sp.
AACTTTACTTCTTTTTACGGAAGATAAGGTAGCAGAGGGTTATCACGCCTGTGAGCATTTCGGTGTATAACACCAGCTCTGTAAAGGTTATGTATTCCATGCCACCCGTATCAAATGCATAGCATTTGATACGATCCTTCATCTCTAAGGAGACCGCCAATCTACATTTTAAGAACTCGGACTGCGGCTTTGTTATAGCACATAATTGCTTAGCTGTCAAAAAAAGCCTTGACATTTGGGCTGTGATGTGTTATAATTGCTTTGATAATTGGGAGTAGTCAGCGAAAGGTTCGCCTTTCGTCCTGTCGTTCGTCAGCACGCTCGAATATGAGCCGGGCGGCAGGGGGTGATTTCATTATGACGAGACTTTTACCGCATATTTGTTATGCAGTAAGGGTCATTTTTTATGCCTTACTGCGAAAAAGGCATAAAGAAAGGATTTGATTAAAAATGATGTATCTACTACTGATAGTCGGCTTTGTCCTGCTTATCAAGGGCGCTGATTTCTTTGTTGACGGGGCTTCCTCGGTGGCGGGGATACTCAAAGTACCCTCGGTGGTCGTGGGTCTGACTATCGTTTCTATCGGCACGAGCTGCCCCGAGGCGGCGGTATCTATCTCGGCGGGCATGGCAGGCAGTGCTGACATATCACTCGGTAATGTCATCGGCTCGAATATCTTCAACCTCCTTATGGTAATAGGCATATGCGCAATAATCAAGCCAGTGCCCTCGCCAAAGGAAATACTCGGGCGTGATATGTTCTGGAACATCGCCTGCGCAATACTGATGTTTGTTGCAATGATAGGGCTCAAGGTCGCAAGGTATGAGGGCATCATACTTCTTGCAGGCATTGCTTTATACATAATCATTCTTGTGCGCTCGGCGCTCAAAAACGGCGCTCAGGAAGACGAAGAGCTAAAGATCCTGCCCATATGGCTGAGCATCATCTACATAATAGGCGGCGCTGCTGCGATAATGTTCGGCGGCGATATGGTAGTTGACAACGCATCGCTTATAGCCGAGAAACTCGGCATGAGCAAGACGCTTGTAGGTCTTACGATAGTGGCGATAGGCACCTCGCTCCCCGAGCTGGTAACGAGCATAGTTGCCGCAAAAAAGGGCAACTCGGGCATAGCGATGGGCAATGCGGTCGGCTCGTCTATATTCAATATTCTCTTCATCTTAGGCATAGCCTCGACCCTTGCCCCCATAACCGTTGACAAGGACCTGCTCGTTGACGCAGCCGTACTGATAGCCGTTTCGATGATGACTTTCGTCTTTGCAAAGACCGGCAAGAGCACCAGCCGCTTTGAGGGCGTCATAATGGTCGCCTGCTACTGCGCATACACGGGATACATTATTGCAAGATGCTATGCATAAAGCGCCCTGCGGGCTAAAAGAATAAAGAATAAAGAAAAATGAATAAAGAATAATTAAGGTATGCGGCTTACGCCGCATGATATTAAAAGCAATACCCCCGAGGTTATCGAAAATGACCCCGGGGGCTTGTTGACATCTGAGCAATTATGTGCTATAATAGCACCATAGTCTGAGTTCGTAAAACGAAGATTGGCGGTCTCCTTAGAGATGAAGGACTGTATCAAATGCTATGGCATTTGATACGGGTGGCAGTGACCGAATACGTTACATATGAAAATATATTTCTGTTCACAAGTGTGTTGATTGCGCTTGTTACACTTTGCTACCTGATCTTCCACAAGAAGAAATAGTTAGTACTTAGAGAAACCTTTTAAAAGGGGACAACAAGGAAAACACCGCCAAAACTCTGAATAGGTTGGCAGTGTTTAATACCCAAAAACATATAAGGAGTGCCGCTTTTATCCTGAGGGGTTGCCGCCCCTCGGGGCTTAGGCTATTCCTTTAATAAGATTATAACACACCCCTGACGATTTGTCAAGGGTGTTTTTTAATTTCATGCGGCGCAAGCCGCATACCTTAATTATGCATTATGCATTAGACCTGCGCTGTATACAGCTCATAGTAAGCCCCACGCTTTGCCATAAGCTCGTCGTGGCTGCCCTGCTCGACTATGCCCTGCGAGTCGATAAACATTATCACATCGCAGTTTCTGATAGTTGAGAGGCGGTGGGCTATGATGAATGACGTTCTGCCCTTTAAAAGCTCTGCAAGCCCCTTCTGCACCAGCACCTCAGTCTTTGCATCGATAGACGATGTCGCCTCGTCGAGAACGAGTATCTTCGGGTCGCAAAGCAGCGTTCTTGCAAATGATATAAGCTGCTTTTCGCCGCCCGAGAGCTTCGAGCCACGCTCGTTGACCTGCGTCTGATAGCCCTCTGACATGGTGGAAATAAAGCTGTCAGCGCAGACCGCCTTAGCAGCTGCCCTTATCTCGGCATCGGTGGCATCGAGCCGCCCGTAGCGAATGTTCTCTAATATGCTGTCTGAGAATATAAAGCTGTCCTGAAGCATTATGCCCATCTGCGAGCGAAGGCTCTTTAAGGTCACGCCCGAGATGTCAACACCGTCAACGGTTATGCGCCCCTTTTGTATGTCGTAAAAGCGTGAGATAAGCGACACTATCGTTGACTTGCCCGCACCCGTGGGGCCTACAAGCGCAACGCTCTGCCCTGCCTTGACGCTGAATGACACGTCTTTGAGCACGTCAATGCCCTCTTCATAGCCGAAGGTCACGTTTTCAAAGCTGACGTTGCCGTCAATGCTGCCGATGTCCTTTGCGCCCTCTTTGTCGGCTATGGTCACAGGCTCGTCAAGAGTCTCGAATATGCGCTCGAGGTAGGCTATGTTGTTTATAAAGCTGTTGATGATGTTTGAAATGCTCATTATCGGCTGCCAGAAGCGTGATGCATAGCCCGTCATTGCCGACAGCGTGCCGAGCGACACTGTCGCAGGGTCAAGCACCAGCAGCCCGACTATGAACATTGCCGCCCTCACCCAGGTGGATATATTGTCGGTTGACGGCCACACCAGGTTTGAGAACTTGACCGCACGCATCCAGCTCTTGCGGTACTTTTTATTCAGGTTGTCGTATATCTGCGCATTCTCTTCCTCACGGGTGAACACCTGCGTTATGCGTGCGCCCACGATGTTCTCCTGCAAATAGGCGTTCATGTTTGAGCTTTTGTTTGAAACGTCCTGCCATGCTCTTCTCTGGTGCTTCTTTATCGCAAACATCACAAGCATAAACAAAGGCAGACCCGACAGCGCCACGAATGTGAGCCTTACATCGACTATCAGCATGAATATGAGTATGAACACCATATTCAGTATCTCCATAATGAAGTTGATGATGCCGTTTGAGAGCATATCAGATACCGAGTTTACATAGTTTATAACACGAATGAGTATCTTGCCGTGGGGGCGGTCATCGTAGTAGGTAAAGGGCAGCTCCTGCAAATGCGCAAAGAGGTCTTCCCTGATGTCAAAGATGATGTTCTGCCCGACCACCGTCATTATGCGTGAGCGTATGTTGCCAAGGGCGACGCTTACTATGTTGCACACAAGCACAAACCCTGCCAGCAGCACAAGCTCGCCCACATTCTTCTGAGGTATAGTCACATCAAGTGCGTGCTTTGTGATAAGCGGCGAGATAAGCCCCGTTATCGCTGCAAGTATGCTTAAAACAAGTGCGCCTATCATCTTGCCCTTATAGCGTTTTATGTATTTATATGAGCGCTTTAAGTGTGTGAAGTCAAAGGGGGCTTCAAGCTGCTCGTCAATATCATATCTGTTTCTTGCCACTTAGACCACCGCCCCTTCCTCTTCGCCGCACTGGAGCTGATATATCTGCTTATAGTAGCCCTCACGCCTGATAAGCTCATCATGCGTGCCCATATCGGCTATGCGCCCGTTGTCAAGAATTATTATCTTGTCGGCATTTCTCGCTGATGATATTCGCTGGGCTATTATTATCTTGGTACACTCAAAGTCAAGCTCGTTTGAAAGGGCGTTTTGTATTGCCGCCTCTGTCTCCATATCAACTGCCGATGTGGTGTCATCAAGTATGAGCACCGCAGGTCTTACTGCCAGAGCCCTTGCAAGGGATATTCTCTGCTTCTGCCCGCCGGAAAGCCCGACACCACGCTCGCCGACTATCGTATCATACCGCTCGGGCAGCCTTTCTATAAATTCATTGGCACATGACAGCTCGGCGCATTTTCTTACATACTCTTCATCGAGCGAGCTGTCGCCGAATGCTATGTTTGAATCTATCGTATCAGAATATAGCAGCACGTCCTGGGTAGCTATGCTTATGTTTTTTCTTAAAGCGTGCAGGCGGTGCAGCTTGACCCCCTGCCCGTCAACCAGCACCTCGCCGCTGTCTGCATCATAAAAGCGGGGGATAAGGTTTATCATAGATGTCTTGCCGCAGCCCGTCGGGCCCATTACAGCGACCGTCTCGCCTGCGTTTATCTTAAAGCTGATATCTTTAAGTATCTTCTTGCCGTCGATAGAGAAGCTGACGTTTTTAAACTCGATATCGCCCTTAAGCCTCTCTGCCGGGGTCGATGCGTCCTCACGGTCAACTATCATCGGTGCGAAGTAATAGACTTCGATTATCTTGCCTGCCGATGCGACGAATCTATGGAAGTCGTTTATATAAGCGCCAAGGTTTCTCAGCGGGTTGCTGACCGCCCACAAAAGCCCCGATATTGCCACATACTGCCCCATAGTCAGGTGGCGCTGTATCATAAAATAGCCGCCTGCAAGCAGCAACACAACGCTTAGTGACCCTGCCAGCACGTCAATAAACGGCTGGTATTTGAGCCAGACGTATGCCGCCTTGATATTGGCTTTTCTGTATTCCTCGTCACGGCTTCTGAACTTCTCTTTTTCAAACTCTTCCCTTGCGAATGCCTTGACCACCCTGTTGCCCGAGATATTCTCCTGAGCGGCGGTGTTCAGCTGCGATGACTTTTCCCTGACCTCACGGTAGGCAGGCCCTGCGAACTTTGAGAGCTTGCGCCTTATTATAAGTATAAGCGGTGTCATAAGCAGTATGCACAGCGCCGTTGCATAGTCGATAGTGAAGAAGTAGACCATTGATGCGGTGAAAAGTGCTATGCTCTCGACAGCGCCCTTGATGACCCACGAGACCATATGCCTTACCATATCAAGGTCGCCCGTCAGCCTTGTCATAAGGTCGCCTGTACGGAAGCGGTCATAGAATGCTATATCCTGATTCTCTATCCTGCGAAAGAGCTTGGTGCGTATATTATATATCATGCCCTGCGAGGCGGTTTCGTAATACATATTGCACGCATACTGAAAGACAGTTCTGACAAAGGTAAGCCCTATCATACCTGCTATGAGCCACCAGAACAGCGTGCGCTCGTTTTTGAGGTTTTCTATGGCGTTATCGTTTGATATGAACGTATCTATCAGTTTCGCCTGAAAATAGGGCGAGGTGATATACAAACCATTGCACACGACCGACAGGCACAGTGCTATTATATACCCCCGTCTGCTGCCTTTCATATTTTCCCAAAGCCATTTGAACTGGAACATTTCAGGCTCTCCTTTCTTTATTGTAATTGTATCATATTCTTATATACTCTCGATGAGTTGTTTTGTTTTACGATTATGTATTATAACACATATCTTTCAAGATAGAAATAGTTTATACTATCCTATTCTTTACATATCCCAACATAAGTAATGAATAGTGAAGAGTGAATAATGAATAATGAAAAATAAATATGCCCCCGGGCTCTTTGCGAACCCGAAGGCAGGTTGTAATCATACAGTAGTTAAGGGGGGTATCAGCCCGATATGGACGGTATCAACGCAGTTGATACCAATTGCGGCGCAGCCGCACCTCAACTGTTAACTGTTCACTGTTAACGGCTCACTGTTAACCGGTTCCTCTCCTTGATACAGCAGCTTGAGCAGTATCGGCGTTGATACCGAGGATACGATGATAAGCAGAATCACGCAGGCGAAATATTTTGAGCTTAACAGCCCGACCGACAGACCCTTCTGCGCAACTATGAGCGCCACCTCGCCTCTTGTCATCATGCCTATGCCGACTTTCAGGCTGTCTTTGGTCTTGAAGCCCATGAGCCTTGCGGTCAGCCCGCAGCCTATGACCTTTGTGAGCAGTGCCACAAACACAAAGCCGACAGAGAACAGCAGCAGGTCGGCATTAAAGCCGTCGAGGGTAGTCTTTAAGCCAATGCTTGCAAAGAACACGGGGCCGAAGAACATATACGAGTTTATATCAACACGCCTTGCGATATAGTCCGAGTCACTCAGGCTGCAAAGGATAAGCCCTGCTACGTATGCGCCCGTGATATCGGCAATACCGAAGAACGCCTCTGCCGCAAAGGCTAAGAACATACAAAGCGCAAGCCCTAAAATGGGTATTCGCCGCTGGTGGGGGTAGCGCTTGTCTATCTTCTTGAAAACGTAGTAGGTAAGAAAGCCCACCCCGAAGCTGAACACGAAAAACAGCCCCGTATGTATGAGCACGCTCGTCGGCTTTGCGGCGGGGTCTTTGAAGCCGATGACAAAGGTCAGCACGATTATGCCGATAACGTCGTCGATGATAGCCGAGCTTAAGATAAGCGTGCCTATGGTGCTTTTGAGCTTGCCAAGCTCTTTGAGGGTCTCAACGGTTATGCTAACACTTGTGGCGGTCATGATCGTGCCGATAAAGACTGCCCGCATGAACTTCTCTGTGCCCACAGCGCCGAAGCCGTAGAAAAAGCCATAGAGCAG
>JAFYET010000111.1 GCA_017544125.1 Ruminococcus sp.
ATGCGCTCCTGGTACTCCGCCTTTTCATCGTTGATAACGAATGTGTGTAGCAAGCAGGTGCCGAGCATATAAGCTATCGAATATAAAGGCAAAAGCGGGAACCATAGCTGAGCCGTCAGAAACAAAGCCATTATTATGCCGAACCCGCCTATCGAGCGGTATCTTCTCTTTTCAAACCCCTGCCTGCCCCTCATCGAGTAGAAGGCGTGCATCGAGAGAAGTATGAGCAGCACTATCTGTATGATGAGCATTGCATACCTTACTTTGGATGCATGGTAGTTTGAATCATCATCGATCCGGAACAGCAGCGGCGTGAAGATGTTGATCATGCTCATCACCGTTACGATGATAAAGAACGCCCAGCCCGAGAATATCAAAAACCGTGAGAAAAAGCCCTTCTCGTCAAGATACGTCACGGCAAACTTCGTCCAGAAAAGAATGCCTACACCCATCGCTATGTAGTAGACCACCGTGTCGATAAATAAAAGCCGTGACAGCTTCGCCGCCTCTAAAAAGCCCCAGAGTATGTCTGTTCCAAGATAGGCGGTGACCGCAAAAAGGAACTTTCTGTATACTCCCCACGCCTCGCTGTTCTTGCCGCCCACACGCAGGAATATTATGTCGTAATTCTCAATAAGCAGCACAAATAGCGTGATTATGCCTATGGTAGAATAATACAAGCCCTCGCCCTCCTTTCACTGCGGTATGTCATATGATATTTATTATCCGCCCCAATAATAATGTATTGTGCAAAGATGCTTATCCGAAGGGGCTTGGGGTCGCTGGTATCAGCAGAGCTGATACCTAAAGCCCCCAGATCCGTCCACCGCAAGGCGGACAGATTGTGCATTGTCAGATGCTGTATTTCTTCGCTTCCATGCGCTTTTCAAACTCCTCTTTCGGCAGGGGTCTGTCGTAAAGGAAGCCCTGTGCTGTGGTGCAGCCGCTGTCTTTGAGCATCTCACGCTGCTCTGTCGTCTCAACGCCCTCGGCTATGCACTGCAGCCCCAGCTCCATAGCCATTGATACAACGTGCCTGAACATTACAAAGCTCGAGCTGTCGCCCTCTGTGGGCAGGAAGCTGCGGTCGATCTTCAGCACGTTCCAGGGTATCGCCTTTATAAGGTTTAATGATGAATACCCTATGCCGAAGTCATCAACGGTTGCGCATACCCCTTGCTGCTGTAACCCGCCGACTACACGCTTTAAGTCCTTGAACTCAACGTCGGTGGTCGTCTCGGTCAGCTCTATCTCAATAAGCTCGTGAGGTATGCCGCTTTCGTTTATTATCGCCATTATCCTCTCGAGCAGGTCTGCGTTCATCATGTTTTTGCGTGAAAGGTTTACAGATATCCTCACCGCATCTCTGCCCTCTGAGAGCCAGCGCTTTATGTCAGCGCATACGCACCCGAGCATATACATATCCAGCTTGCATATGTCGTTTGTCTCTTCAAGCATGGGTATGAAGTCTATCGGCGGCACTACCTGCCCGTCCCTTATCCAGCGGCAAAGCGCCTCAGCGCCCACTATCTTTCCTGTGAATACATTCACCTTCGGCTGGTAGTATACCTGAAACTCGCCGTTTGCAAGCGCCTGCGGGAAGCGCTGCTGTACCGTCATCGCCTTTTCTCTGCCCTCTATCAGCCTGTCGCTGAAAAACACTACGTGCTCCTTGCCGCCGTTCTGCGCAGCCTTTGCCGCTATGATTACGTTGTTGAGCACCTCCCCGGGGTCTTTTATCACAAATACATCGGGGAATACAAAAACGCCCGTGCTTGTGGTTATGAAAACGCTGTCGCCGTCGTCGTTGTATACTACCTTTGTCTCGCTGAGATACGCTATTACATCGTCAAGCTGCTCTTTGCCGCAAATGGCTAAGAAATTGTCGCCGCCAAGGCGTGTTACTATGCCCCTGCCGCCTATCAGCTTTTCAAGCCCGATAAAGTGCCTGTGCAGCACCGTGTCGCCCGCATCTCTGCCTATCTGCCGGTTAACAAGCGAGAAGTGCCGCAGGTTGTAGTGTACAGCCGCCCTGCCGCCCAGGTCGCCCCTCGCACTCGTCTCCATGATATAGTTCGTAAAGCTGCGGTTGTTCTTAAAGCCGCTGTCATCAAAGAGCGCTAATTCCCTTATGACGTTTTTCATGCGGTTGCGGCAAAGGAATGTCAGAAGCGTCTTTGATACAAGCACAGCCTTGCCCTTTTCAAAGTCATCAAACGGCTCGCTGCCCCTTTTCATATACAGCTCGATAGTGCCGTATGACATCATGCTGAGCTCTAACCTGTGTGCATAGACGAGCACCTCGTCCTCCTCGTGCAGGTCATAGCTGCAAAGCCTTTCACCGCCGCCCATATCTTCCTCATGCTTGTTGCGGCAGAGCCTTGTCATCGCCTTTGAAAGCCTCAAAATAGCTGCAATGTCACCGAGTATATCCTCAATTCGTTTTTTGTCTGTTCTGTCATTTTCGGTCATAGCGTCGATGAGCCGTTCAAAAAGCTCATTGAACCGCTGCTCTCTGTCTGTTAAAACCATACTCATAATAAAATCCTCGATCTTTACACGATTATTGTTTTTTATCTCTTTATCATAGAATTCTTAAAATTACATTGTGCATTATGAACTGTGCATTGTTTTAAACAGCTTCTTGTTCTCATACATCGCCTCGTCAGCACGCTCAAATACGTCCCGAAGCCTGCTGTCGCTGCCCTTTGCGTATTCGGCAATGCCTACCGCTACAGTCACCTGTCCGCTGCGAATGTGTCTGTCCTGCTCAGCGTCAAAGTGCCTCAGCAGCGCCTCTCTGTCATCATAGTCGCTGCCCTTTAAGATAACTGCGAACTCGTCACCGCCTATCCTGAATACGGGGCTGTGCTTGAAGGTGTTGCATATAAGGGTGCAGGCACTCTTTATGTATTCATCGCCTGCGTGGTGCCCTTGGGTGTCATTTACCTGCTTCAAGCCGTTTATGTCGCATACAGCCACCGCAAACGGCTCTGCCTCGCCGCCCTTTATCAGCTCATCGACCGCCGTCTCGATCTGCTCGTATGAGCGCTTGTTCTTTACCCCCGTAAGCCCGTCACGGTTCGCCATATCCATAGCACTGCCGAGCGCATCACTTACGTCCAAGTCATTTCTCTTTGCCGTGTCGATGTTTGCAACGGCTACTATTATGTGCTCGCTGTCCTCCTTCGGTCTTACCGCAAACAGCGTTACGAACTGCGGTCTGCCGTCGAGCATCAGGCGGTAGTTGATAAAGGTCTTGCCCGTTTCTTTTAACTTTTCGAGCAGGTTCTCCTTCTTCATCGCAAGCGCCATCATCGGGTAATCCTCGGGGTATATGTCACGCTTCATGTTCTTCTGCGTGTCGCCGAAGAAATCAGCCCCCTTTGTACCGATGTTCAGCTTTGAATACTTCTCATCGGCGCTGTATTCCAGATACTCGCCGCTTTCAATGTTTACGTGGTATATTACCTCATACCTCTGCGCCAGCGCCATGGCTATCTCACCGAAGGTGCGGTTCTCGGCCTGTATTGCCTTTTCCTTTCTCACCTGCTTGTCGATGTTGCCGACACCTATCACTATGCTGTTGCTGTCGAGCTTGCTCTTTATGGCTATCAGGTTTACATACTGTGACTTGTCATCAAGCATCTGCCTGTAAATGATCGAGAACACACCCGTCTCATCAAGTGCCTTTAAAAGCGCATCACGCTCAAGGGCACGCATTACGGTGTAGCAGTCGTCCTTGTGCAGATACTTTATAACGTCCGCACGCATCTTCACAAAGAAATTCTCGCCGCTCTCGATCCCAAGCCTTGAAAAGCTCTCTGACGAGCTGTATACCGTGTAGCGCCCCGTCTTTACGTCAATGTGATATATTACCTCATAAAGGCTCGCAAATGACTGGGCTATCTCGGCGTAGGTCTTTGTCTCCACCTGCCGTGCAAGCTCACGCCTGCGCTGTACGTCAACGTTCTGTACGCCTATTACAACGCTTTGCTCGCCGCTCCTTATGGTCTTTAGGGAATAGTACCTCGGCTCGCCGTCGATCACAAGCCTGTAATCAAGGGTAAAGCTGTAGCCCTCTCTTGCAACTCTTAATACATTTTCCTTTTCAAACGCCGCTAAGAACTTCTCCCTGTCCTCAGGTAAGACCAGCTTGCGTGTGTTTTTGGGAACATCGGCAAAGAAATCGCCGCCCGATGACCTTATCGTCATTTCCTTTTTCTTGCCGGCTGTGGAGTATTCCACATAGCTGTCATCGTTCATGTCTATTACATATATGCTCTCATAGTCGTCTGCCAGTGCAAGTGCGAGCTGTAAAAAGGATATCTGCGCTCCATTTGCCCTTATGATCTCATCTGTCATACTAAACAACCCCTTACGTACTGTCACAAAAGCCAAAATGCTGTCATATTACCATATATTCTGTTTCTTTAGTCAAATTGAAACTTATTCTTAGCTATAATTATATACACTATCATTATAGCACAAATCAAACAAAAAATCAACACTTTTGTCGCAATTTAGAAATAAGAAATCAGATATAAGAAGTAAGATATTGTAAGTCTTCTTGCCTCTTACCTCTAAGCGCAAAAACGCCCTTCCCATATCAGGGAAGGACGTTTTTGCGTGAGGCAGCCTGTAAGCCGGGTTTTGTCGTGTACGGCAATCTATCTGCGCTTTATGTCGCCATAAAGCTGTAGCCCCCTACAGCTTGGGTCTGACGAGCAGCCATTGACCATGGGCTGCCATTGGGGTTGCATCGGGTAAGGTTTACACGGCAGACGCATCTCTGCGCCCCCGGTGAGCTCTTGCCTCACCATTCCACCCTTACCGAAAAAATCGGCGGTATCTTTTCTGCTGCACTTGCTCGGGAGTCGCCTCCGGCTGACGTTATCAGCTACCCTGCTCTGTGATGCCCGGACTTTCCTCACTGACTATATCGTCACCGCTGCCGTATAGCCGCCTCACGGTGTTTATTTTACCATATTTCGGGGTATATGTCAAGAAGCGGGGGCGTGTGTATCTTTTCATTTTTCATATTTCTTACATCTAATTTCTTATTTCTAATTGACATAATGCACAAAATGTGGTATAATATTTGCAGGTGATTATTATGAATAAACAAATCAAAAAGCTGGCAGCTGTCGTTATGGCGGTAATCATGAGCATGAGTGCGGCATCCTGCGGCAAAAAGAAAATAGATTCGAGCGGTACTCTGGCAGACGAGCTGTCATCATCTCAGGCAGAGACGGTGACGCAGGCTCCCAAGGAGGAAGCAAGCAGCGCTGAAACTACGGTAACTACCAAAAAAGCCAAGAAAAAGACCGCCAAGAAAGAAAACTATAACCAGCTCACAGGGCTTTATGACATATCAAAAAGCGGTAAGGGCAAGCGCCCCTGTGCCGTAATGGTAAATAACTTAGAGGCAGCACTTCCCCAGTACGGCATATATGATGCCGATGTGCTCTTTGAGATAGTTGCAGAGGGCGGCATAACAAGGCTTATGGCGATATACGGCGATGAGGCTGATATACCAAACGTCTGCTCGGTGAGAAGTGCGAGGTTTTACTATATACTCTTCTCGCAGTGCTTTGATGCGGTCTACCTGCACTGGGGGGCTGATAAGGTAATAGCCGAGCCTATGTTTGATGAGCTGGGTATCGACCATATAAACGGCATGAGCAATACTGCTATCTTTGACCGTGACTATGACCGTATGAATTATATGGACTATGAGCATACCGGCTACCTCAAAGGTCCGCAGGTCATGGACGAGATAGCGGCGCAGGGTATGCGCCAGAAGCTCAAGGACGGGTATGACAGCATATTCAGCTTCTACGATGAGTTCACCAAGCCCTCGGGCGATAAATGCACCGACCTGACAGTCAGGTTCTCCGATTGGTATTTCTCCGACTTCAAGTATAACTCAAAGTCAAAGACCTATAAGAAATACCATAACGGCAATAAGCATATCGACCAGACCAAGGATAAGCAGCTTGAATATACAAACCTGGTAATTCTCGAAGTGCCCGAAATAAAGGTGGTTAACGAGAACAGCAAGATAGTCAGCTTTGAAACTGACGGCGGCAGCGGCTACCTTGTCACAGCCGGCAAGATAAAGCCCATAAGCTGGAAGAAGGACGGCGACTTCGGCAAGCTCGAACTCACCGACGACAGCGGCACCGTCAAGCTCAACACCGGCAAGACCTACATCGGCGTTACGCAGAAAGGTATGCTTTCCTATTAGAGGTAAGATGTAAGAAGTAAGAACAGCCCTCGGAGGTTCCGGGGGCTTTCTCGTTTTTTCAAATGTGCAGTGTGGGGGCTTTCGGGTATACATCTTCCTCTCAACTCCACTTCTCCCCCAAAAGTGAAATAATATGATACCAATATCATCATATATCAACATAAACAAATCGCCTATCTTAAAATCATAAAATTTTAAACAAATTATCCCCCGCAGCCTATTGACAACCGGGAGAAAATGTGTTAAAATAAATAACATATAGAGATAATGTATTACACACATTGTATTTTTGGAGAATTGGGAGGAAATAATCATGAATAATAGCTTTAAAAAAGTATGCGCTGCTACGGCAGCTATGGCTATGGCGCTTTCCTGCGCAATGTCGGTCTATGCCGAGGCTCCTGCATGGAGGTTCACCAGCTTCACCGATGAAGAGAAAGCAGCAGCCGATAACGCCCCCGCAAATAAGGTAAATGTGCATAAGCCCTACCTCAATGTTACAGTTGACGGCGGCGAGCTTGACCTGAGCGAGACGCAGTTCCAGCTCAAGTGCGGCGATACCGTTGTAGGTACATTCAGCGGCAAGGCTGACAGCTTCACGCTTACCAACAGCAGCGTCGGCGGTAAGACTATATATGATATCACAGGTGCTAAAGACGATAAGGAGGCAGGCTTCTGGTCATACAGTATGACCGATTCCGACAGGTCTGACCCGATAGACCTTGTATCAGGCTCACAGGCGACTTTCCTTGTGGCTGACGATTTCTATACCGACGGCGATAACTTCTATGAGGAAGATGCCAATAACGAAATAATCTATTACTTAAACCCCAACGGCAGCGGCTATGCAGGCTATTTCGATGTTGAAAAGTACGAGATAGTCGATTCTATGACAGTTCCCGCAGGGCAGTATATAGTTGATGTAAGCGATGACTATATCGACTTTATGAATAACGGCGCAAGCGATTCCACCGTTTCTATCGAGACTACCCAGTCTGACTGGGATGACACGAGCTATACAAAAGACAGCTTCCACTTCAGCGAGGTCCCCGGCACATCGCTCCGCTCTGTTCCCACAGGCGATTATAGGATAATGTTCCACGGCGGCAACCTCTTCAATAGAGACCTTATCGTTACCGACTATGACCGTGAGTTTATAAAGATACGTGTTCCCGTTACCGATTTCCCGAAGATAGTAAACGTAAACGGCACCTACTGCATCAAGGGCGTGTATGATGATGACAGCGATTTTTACTACCCCGTTGCAGGCTTTGATACCGACCCCGAGACAGGCTATAAGAGATATGTGCTCTTCCCCTTCTATACAGGCGGTGCTGTAACTGCCGATATACTCAGCTTCGATGCTGACGGCGGCACACCCTACTATGATATATGGGTAGATAAGAGCAACCCCTATGTCAAGTTCCAGACATCATACGCTCCCGGCGGCGGCGGTCAGGTCAACCAGTATGCTGACCTTACAGCTCACCTTGAGAAGATAGTTTCCGAGATGGCTTATCCCGAGAGCGGCGTTACACTCTATAACGTTCCCGCAGGCGAGTACAGCGTTGAGATAGTAAGCGATGATAAGGATATCTACGAGATTTCCGATAACACCCTCACCGTTACCGAGACTAAGGATCTCCAGACTATCCCCGTTAAGGTCAAGAAGATAGAAGCCGAGCCCATATATGTTTACGGTCTTGGGGTCACAGCAAAGGCAAGCGTCGAGGAATGCTATGTCGGCGATACATTTGAAGTAACGATAACAGCCACAAACACAGGCGATACAGACCTCACAAACCTCAGCGTTTTATTTGAAGATACGGAAGTAGGCACAGCCGAGACACTCAAGGTCGGCGAGAGCATCGACTTCACCATAAAGCTCAAGGCACAAGAAGAAGACATAGATAACGGCAATATAACATCTACGCTAAAGCAGATGAGCTTGCAGATTCTTCTGCCACCAACATTTATGTCAAGGTAAGCCCGCTCCCCGAGGAGGAGAAAGACCCCGAGGAGGAGAAAGAGCCCGAGGAAGAGAAAGAGCCCGAGGAAGAGAAAGAGCCCGAGGA
>JAFYET010000112.1 GCA_017544125.1 Ruminococcus sp.
CTCAAACTGTATGGTGAATGAGGGCTTCTTGGGTTCCTCCAAGTATTCGTGTGCGGGCAGCTTGTCCCTTATCGCCAGGTACTTCTCCTCAAACTCACGCTTGATGTATATTACGGGCGCTTTTAAGAATTCGTCTATCGTTTTCCATACAACGGGGCGTATGTCCTTGCGCTTCTTTAATTCCTCCACCCAGTCCTTCATCTTGCCCTCGTATTCGGGCAGCTTGAAATACCAGTTTGTGACGGGCTTCATCGAAGGCTTCTCGCCTGTGAGGGTGCTCACGGGGTCTATCAGGTTCTCGGGCATATACTGATGCCCTAAGTCGCACTCGTCGGCATAGCCTTTTTCCGAGTTGCACCCCTCAACAGGGCATTTGCCCACTACCTGCCTGCCGTTTAAGAAAACCCCTGCCTTCTCGTCAAAGAACTGCTGTGTGGTTATCTTTTCAAGCTGACCCTTTTCGTAAAGCGAGCGTATAAAGCGCTCGGTCACTTTGGCGTGTACTTCCTTAGTCCTGCCAAGACCCGATGCGCCGAAAAGGTTCGGGCTTATGCCGTATGCGTCAAGGGTGGCTTTCTGCTTTTCGTGGTTTCTCTGTACGAACTGTTCAAGCGTGCCTTCAAACTCGCCGCTCTCGCACTTCTTTCTCCAGCCCTCAGCTATCGGTGATCCGTAGCAGTCTGTGCCCGAGACGAATATAACATTCTCGCTGCCTATCCTGTCACGCAGAAAGCGTGCATAGGTGTCAGCAAAGGTGAGCATACCGCCTACGTGCCCGAAGTGCAGCTCTTTATTACCGTAAGGCATACCGCCCGTTACCACTGCCCGCTTGGGAAATTCGGGGCGGGGTATCTCAAAGGGTCTGCCGTTGTTATCCTTGTTCTTGCCCATTGTAACTCACTTTCCTTTTAATAAAAAATACTCTTATATTATACCACAATGAGGGAAAAAAGTCAACTTTTCGTCTATGCACTTGGGCAATGCACAGTTGTTGTCTTAGCAAAGCTAAGCAAAAACAACCATTAGCTTTTTTGGGTAAGCAAAATAACCTAATGGTTTTTAAAAAAAGCAAAACAAGCTGTAAATGTAAATGTCGATATAAATGCTAATGTCAATGTGAATGTCAGTAAGTCTGTAAATGTACCTTCTGCACAAAACCGGGCGGTTTATTTGATAACCCAGAATAAGCGACCGCATACCACCGTATCCGAGCGGTTGCCAAAAAAGCCGATAATGTATATGTAAATGTAAATGCTAATGCAAATGAGTCTGTCAGTAAGTCTGTAAATAAGTCTGATATCCCCTGCCCTTTGGCGGGCGGGCTGACGGGCGGGCAAGGGATAGTTATTTTGTCGTTTTGTTGCATATTAAGTTCTCGAAAGTTTGTTCTCTTTGCCGATTGCATTATCCCAAAAAGGGTGTTATCATAAAGATAAAGAAAAGAGGCAGGAGCGGGGGGCTCTTACCTCTTATCTCAAAAATTATAACTCAGTTATATCAGCATGATGAGCCTGTAAGCTCTTAACGCCGAAGTGGGTCTTGCTCTTGATAGCCTTTATGCCCTCAGCGCTGGCCTTAGCGGCTGCCATAGTCGTGATGTAGGGAACTCTGTGCTTGATAGCTGCCTTTCTGATGTAGCTGTCATCATGAACGCTGGTCTTGCCTGCGGGGGTGTTGATGATAAGCTGAATCTCGCCGTTAGCTATCTCGTCAGCGATGTTGGGTCTGCCCTCGTAGATCTTGAATATCTTCTTAACGGGAATGCCCTCTTCCTTTATCATCTGATAAGTGCCGCCTGTTGCGAGAATGTTGAAGCCAAGGTCATTGAATGCGTGTGCGATCTCGAGCAGCTCAAACTTGTCTCTGTCATTTACCGAGAGAAGCACTGTGCCCTCAGAGGGAAGCCTTGTCTGTGTAGCCTCCTGTGCCTTGTAGTAAGCCTCACCGAAGGAAGGCGAAATACCGAGAACTTCGCCTGTCGAGCGCATCTCAGGTCCCAGTACAGGGTCAACCTCCTGGAACATATTGAAGGGGAACACAGCCTCCTTGACACCGTAGTGACCTATCTTCTTGTCCCTGAGTGCGGGAACGGGGCTGGGCTTGCCTGTAAGGGGCGCTGTTACTATCTCGGTAGCGATTCTAACCATGTTGATGTCGCATACCTTTGATACCA
>JAFYET010000113.1 GCA_017544125.1 Ruminococcus sp.
CCCCCAGCGCCACCGAGGGCGTTGATTCGGAGAAGAAGAATAAAAATGCATAATGCATAATGCATAATGCATAATTAAGGTATGCGGCTTGCGCCGCATGATATTAAAAACCCGACCCCCGAAAGCTATTTCTTTCAGGGGTCGGTTTATATATATTCAGATTTTTAAAATCCCGTCGCCCGTAAGGGCGACACCTTAATTATGCTTAGCGTTTTCCGCTGAAAGCGGATAATGCGTGAATTTATGCATTATGCATTATAAATTATGCATCAAATCCGCCACGGTTGAAGAAGAGCTCTCTGATAGCGAGGGCGCAGCCTGAGAGGAAGCGGTGCTTGTCTTCGATGATAGAAAGCTCTATCTTAGAAGCAACGCTGTCGCCTGCGATCTTCTTTACTGCCGAGATGAGGTCTGCAAACTCCTCGTCATTGACGCTGAACTTGTGCAGAACCAGCTTCTGGGGGTTGGTGGAGAAGAAGAGGTTGTTGAGAAGAACTGCGGTAAGCTCAGTTACCGAGTGGTATATCTCTGTAACGCCCTTGTCGCCCTTTGCCTTTGCCGCTGTTACGGCGCTGAGGGTCATCTTTGATGCGTCACCCTCGCACAGTTCAAAGAGAACGGGGGTGTTTTCCTTTGAGAATGCGCTCTTTGCCTTGCGTATAACGGCATGAGGGGTTATCTCATTCTCTGCACAGCCACGCCTGCCGCACTTGCATACCTCGGTAGACTGGGGGTCGATGATTATCTTATCAACGAAGTCGGTTCTGTTATCGTAGGATATGATAGGGTCATTAAGGTTTGTAACTACGAAATTGAGGTTTGAGCCGTACTGCAAGAATGCTATATTGTGCCTGTCAGGATCCTTCGACTTCTGGAAGTCGATATTAGCCATTGATGTGCCCTTGACCGAGTTATCGAAAACCAGCGGCAGGGTAGTGTAGCCACGCACATACTCCTCAGCCTTTTCGTAATCAGGCTCGCCGTTAACAATGTCGATGCCGAGCCTTGCGTTCATTGTCGGGAAGATGCCGAAGCCTATGCCCAGGATGTTCTCTTTCTTTAAGCAGTTGTCGGCAAGAACCTCCTGAACGGAAGCCTTGATATAGTCAAATATAGTTTCCTTGCTTGTCTTTGCATCAATTGCCAGGTTCCTCTTATCGAGCACGGCGCCCGAAAGTGTGGAAAGACCAACGCTTACGATATCCTCCTCTATAGTAACGCCCAGAGCGAACTTATAGTGGTGGTTTATGTCGATAAGTATCTTCTTTCTGCCACGGGGGGCTTTTTCGGTGGTGTGCTTATACTCACCTATCTCGGCTATAATGCCCTGCTCTATCATCTCATTCGTGATGATAGTAACGGCTGCTCTTGTAAGCTCCAGAGTGCCTGCGATATCTATTCTCGATGTGGGACCTCTCTGCTTTAATATCTTAAGGACCTGCATTCTGTTTCTGCGCTTTAGATCTAATTTGCTGATTCCGTGCTGCTCCATACATTAACCTCCATATATTATTTCAAACAAAAAAGGCGTGCCGAAAAAACACGCCCGATAAAAGTCTATGGTGCTTTTCACCAAAAAAGACGATGCCTTTCAAGTAAAAAGTATAACAATTAAATATTACACTGTTATGAACAAACAGCCTATAATTTATTTCTTTAATTATTGTTTACATTTGGTTAATAGCTGAAGCACTAATTCACACAAAATTGCTCTCGTCGATATCGTCCTCTATCTCCTCGCCGTTGAGTATAGCCTTGAGCTTTTCAACTTCCTCCTCGGTAAGGGTAACGCCCTTGCCCATTCTTGCGTGGTCGGGGCTCCACTCTCTGATGTCGAACTTAGGCTCACGGTCGTTCCAGCTGACCATGTTTATCTCCTTAGTCCAGCCCTTTGCATTCTCCGAAAGAACGCCCAGCTCCTTTGTGATCTCATACTTTAATTCTGCCATTTTTATCTACTCCTTTTATAGTTATTTTGTTTGTGGTTTCTTAATCTGTGTTGGCGTTTGTCCGTATGGATATCTGCGGCGCAGCCGCACCTCAACTGTTAACTGTTACACGTTAACTGTTTTGCGGTTTTTTTCTTATCCTGCCCATTACCGCACCGATCATCTTCATAAGCATCGACTTCATAGCCCTGTAATTTATGAGCAGAAGCAGCCCGTAAAGACCGAAGAGTATAAGATAGCGGCAGCTTGTCCTCGGTATATAGTTTGCAAGCACCATGAGCACTAAAACTATGTTGCTGCCGAAGAACACTACTTTGTTGAACTTAAAGCCCACCAGCTTTTTAGCATCTATCGCCCTGACTATAAACACCGCACCGTAGCCGCACACGGTAGAAACTGCCGTGGCATACAGCCCGAAGCGCCGCAGGAAGATGATGTTTATGCCTATATTTATAACGCCTGCAAGTATGCTTGTGTACATGGTCTTTTTGGTCTTCTTTGTTGCCACATACACGCTGCCCAGGAAGGTGGTGAAGCATATGAATATCATCGAGTATATGAGTATGGGGGAATAGAGCTTTGCGTCCTGGAAATCAGCGCCTATCCACAGCTTTGTTATAAGCCGCACGAACACTAAGCACCCGCCCGCAAGGCAGTACATCAGCGTCTGGTTGGCATCAAATACGTTTTGATAGAATTCCGACCTGTCGTCAGAGTCATTCTCGGTTATGGCTGACATATTCCACGCCTGACCGAACATAAGGTAGATAGACGACACTATGTTAGGTATCTTATACGCCGCCGATAGAATGCCCGTCGAGCCCTTGCCGAGATAGCTTGCCGACATGAAGCTGTCGCAGGTATTTGTGAGCAGCCACAGCACCTGTGCGGGTATCATGGGTATAGAGTAGCGAAGTATTGCGTTTAAAAGCTCTCTGTCTACGTGCTTAAAGTCGATATACCGCCACAGCTTTGCCGAAACGGTAAGGAACACGAATGAGCAAAGGTCTGAAAGGATTATCGCCAGCAGATAGCCCTTTACGTCCATTTTGCAGCCGATTATCAGCACGGCTGTCCACATAAGGGTCATAAAAGTTGCCAGCAGCCCGTCAAAGGCGAAGAGCCTGACTTTTTCGAGCGAGCGCACGAATGAGGAATACACCCACCGAAGCGATGCCGTACACACATATATACATAATAGTATAGTATATTCGCCCACATAGGTATCGAGCACGCTCGTCAGCTTGACTATGGGCATTATCACGCACAGTGCCGCAAGCCCCGAGAAGACAACGAGGTTGCCTATGGTAAAGACTTTGACGTTATCGACCGCCTTATCAAGGCCGAAGCGTATCATAGCCTCATACACCGTCAGCGAGAATATAGGTATCAGCCAGTTGGCTATCTGGACTATAAGGTCGGTCTGACCCAGCTGCTCGGTGGTGAGGTAGTTGGTATATATCGGCACTAAAAACAGCACAAGCACCTTTGAGCTGAATGAGCCGAGCGCAAATATTATAGTATTAGAGACGAGCTTTTTATAGCTGCCTGTTTTTTTGTTCTCTGACATATCCATCTCCATGCTTGCAAGATAAATCGGAAGTTGTAGAACCCCTCCGTCACCAATGCCCGTTGGGCATTGGTGACACCTCCCCTTTCAGGGGAGGCATATCATTGCCGTTGGGTAGCATTTACTTACCCTTAACTAAGTACTTCGCCTCCCCTGCCAAGGGGAGGGGGACCACCGACACTCGCTGAGTGGCGGTGGTGGAGGGGTTCCGCCTGCGGTGCAAAGCCCCACAACTTCCGATTTACACTATCATTTTGAAAACTACAAAAGTTATTATATCACACTAAGGCTCAAATTGCAACCGATTTGCATATTTTTTAAAATATGATAAGAAAATTTCAAAAAGCTATTGAAAAAAATAAAAAAATAAGTTATACTATATTATAAGGAAATATGGAAAACTTTCAGGAGGGCGGTAATATGTGTAAGGCGTTAAAGGTTCTTTGCGGGGTGGCTCTTTCGGCGTTGTTTGCTTACGGGGTGTTCAAGGTGGTATACCTTATAATATCCGAGAAGAAGGATTATTTTGAGGCACCGCTGTAAAGGCGGCACTAAGAGCGTAGACGGGCGGCGGGGTTCTTTGCCGCCTTTGTTTATTAAAGAAAGCGTGAATGATATGAAGATAAGACCATACAGATACGGCGAGGATTTTGAAGCGGTCGCATCGTTTATGAGCGATGAGCGGGCTCATGCCTTATGGTGCGCAAATATATTCAGATACCCGCTGGCGCAGGCAGGCTTTGAGCTAAAGCTGCGTGAGCTTTATGCGGCGAGCGGCGATGAGGCGTTTATTGCGCTTGACGACGACGGGGCGGCTGTGGGCTTTTTTTGCTTGTCGGGCAAAGATGAGCAGGGGGCTGTGATGCTTAAATTCGTGATACTCTCACCGCAGCTGAGGGGCAGGGGCTTTGGCAGGCAGATGTTAAAGCTCGCAGTGGCGCAGGCATTTGAAAAGGGTGCTGCTGCCGTGACGCTGAGCGTTTTCTCGGTAAACGACAAGGCAAGGCGCTGCTACATAGCCGCAGGCTTTGAGGAAAAGCCTGTGACCGCAGGCTCATTCGCCTGGGGCGGCGAGATATGGGGCAGGTCGGTCTTAGAGATAAAGAAATAGCAGGATAAAGCACAATGTCCGCCGTGTGGCGGACATTTTTTTCTTACCTCTTACCCCTCACATCTTATCTCTGATTCACATACAGAACCTATGGTCGCCGATGACGGTCATTATGGGGCGGGAGTAGATGAATTTATTCGAGGTCTTTTTGGGATTATAATAGTATATACAGCCGCCTGTCGGGTCCCAGCCGTTTAGCGCATCACGGGCAGCGGAGTAGGCTGAGTCGGACACGGGCTTGTCAAACTGCCCGTCGGTCACGGCGGTGAATGCGCCCTTCTGGAATATCACCCCCGAAAGGGTATCGGGGAAAGAGGGGTGCTCGATGCGGTTTAGCACCACAGCGCCCACTGCCACCTGCCCCTCGTAGGGCTCACCCCTTGCCTCGGCGGAGATTATTCGTGCCAGGAGGGAGATGTTAGCCTCGGTCGCTGCCGGCAGAGCGCCTATTGAGATGCCCAGCGCCTTTAGTGTGGCGGGGCCTGCAATGCCCGTTTGCGATATGCCCTGCTGCTTCTGGAAGCGCTTGACGGCTGCTTCGGTAATGGGACCGTAGTAGCCCGTGACATCCGAGTGGAACAGCCCACGCTCTTTGAGCGCCTGCTGCACCGCTGTGACCTCCTTGCCACGAGAGCCGTACTGGGAGAGTGCCGGGGCTGCATCGGGTGAGAAATTAACAATTGCTGCCGCCGCAGCCGAGCCGAGTATGACAAAAGAGATGGCAAATGAGCGGAAAAATACTTTTATATGCTGCTTGGTTATCATTTTTCATTCCTGCCTTTTATGAGTTTTTTATGAAGATATTTTTGCCTTTTTTCGCTGAAATATGCGTGTATAGGGCGAATACAGTGAGGTTGTCTTGCATTATAGACATAAGCCTTTGACTAAGGGTGTGTGGTTTTGTGCAAAACATAGAATGAGTGAAAACCCTATTGACATTTGCCGCAAAAGGTGGTAAAATAAACAAGTCGCCTGAGGAACGGGATGAACGAGAGAAAAAAGAAATAAAAAAATATTTCAAAAACCTCTTGACAAACGTAAAAAAGTGTGATATAATAGATAAGCACTTTTGAGAAAGGCGCAACGGTATCTTGAAAATTGAACAATAACGAGAAACACAAAACCCTTGTTAATTGCTTTGAGGAAACGAGAAGTAGACGTCAAGACGAGACGAAAAAACGTAAAAGTACACGACAGTGTAAACTGAGATCATATTACTCTGGAAAGAGTATTAGG
>JAFYET010000114.1 GCA_017544125.1 Ruminococcus sp.
GCAAAGGCGGGCATTGCTCTTGTATCGGCGCTGTTAGCGGCAGCGGCGGCTTTTGTACCCGGCAGGGTTATAGGGCTATGCCTTATGGACACGATGCGCTGCCACTCGGTATTCAGCCCGGCAGTAACGGGCATCGGAGCGGTGCTTGCGGTAATTTTCACAGCCGATGCGATAGTCGGTATTAAAAGAACAGGAAGAGATAAATGAACATCAAAACACTAATGCTCAAAAACCTGATAAGACGGCCATTGCGCACCGGCGTGCTTGTGCTGACAGCGGCTGTAATGACGGCGGCAATGTTCGGCGGTCAGGCAGCAGCTAAAAGCATGAGAAACGGGCTTGACAGCTTGGAGCAGCGCCTCGGTGCCGACATCATAGTCCTGCCCGAGGATGCACAGGCGAAGACAGACCTTGAAAACATTCTGCTTCAGGGAACGCCGGGGTATTTTTATATGGACAAGGCGGTAGTTTCAAAAATAGCAGAAACGGCGGGCATAGACAAGCTCTCGGCGCAGTATTTCTTAGTTTCGGCAAATGCCGAGTGCTGCACGACAAAGGTGCAGATAATAGGCTTTGACGAGGAGAGCGACTTTACAGTAAAGCCCTGGCTCAAAAACGCATACAGCGGCAGCCTTAAAAAGAACGAGATAATCATCGGCTCGGCGCTCTCAACAAAAGCAGGCAGTACGCTTACCCTCTACGGGGTCGAGTGCAAGGCAGCAGGCAAGCTCGAAGAAACAGGCACAGGGCTTGACACGGCGGTCTATGCCACAAACGAAACTGTTCAGGGGCTGATAGAGGCTTCACAGCAAAAGGGCATATCAGTGCTCACAAAGCACAGCCCCGATGAGGTGATATCATCGGTATATATCAAGGTCAAAGACGGCAGCAGCATTGATGATGTGGTGTACAGCATAAACCAGAACATAGACGGCGTACAGGCGGTGCGCACAAAAAGCATGATAACCGGAACTGCCGACAAGCTCGATGTTTTCTCAAAGGGCATAAGCATAGTGACTGTTGCAGCATGGCTGCTGTCGGCTGTGATAATGACAGCGGTTTTCTCAGCTTTGGCAGGCGGGCGCAGGCGTGAGTTTGCGGTACTGCGAACCGTCGGCTTTTCAAGAAAGCGGCTCGGCGCACTGGTACTGTCTGAAAGCCTTATCGTATCAGCCGCCGGGGCTGCTGCGGGCATAGCTTTAACAGCATTCACAGTATTGCACTTTGGCAGGGTGATAGAGCAAGGCACGGGGCTCCCCTACCTTTCACCCAACGCTTCATCGGCTGCGGGTTATGCAGCGCTGGCAGCAGCGGCGGTGATGCTGACGGGTGCTTTATCATCAGCGTGGGCGGCATACAGGCTAAGCCACGCCGACACGGGAACGATTTTACGAGAGGGTGACTGACATGACGGTAACTGCTAAGCTAATAAGCAAGCGATACAAGCCACGAAAGGGCGGGCGTGAGATAAACGTGATAAATGAAAGCGGCATTACCGTAAAGGGCGGCGAGCTTGCAGTCATATCGGGGCGCTCGGGCAGCGGCAAGACTACCCTGCTCAGTGTGCTTGCAGGGCTTGTAAGACCCGAGAGCGGCAGCGTGCATTATGATAATGATGACATATTCTTGATGAATGACGCAAAGCTCTCACGCTACCGAAACAAGAGCATAGGCTATATACCCCAGGGGCACGGCGCACTTTCAGCTCTTACCGTGCTTGAAAACCTCATACTCCCCGCTGCACTTGACGGCAGGAACGAGCAGCAAAGAGCGGAGGATCTGCTTGAGCGGCTCGGGCTGAGTGGTCTCAAAAACCAATACCCCCGTGAGCTTTCGGGCGGAGAGCTTAGGCGGCTTGCAATAGCAAGGGCGCTTATAAACTCCCCTGCCGTGATACTTGCAGACGAGCCGACCAACGACCTTGACGATGAGAACACGGGGGTTGTCTTGCAGCTATTAAAGGAGCAGGCTCAGCAGGTGCTGCCGTGGTCATCGTATCACACGAGCAGGCAGCGGCAGGCTATGCCGACACCACCTATAAAATGGAAAGCGGCAGGCTTTACAGGGAGGATATATGAAAACGACAAGGCTTATTATATCGGCGGCGGCACTCGTATTTATACTAAGCGGCTGCTCACAGAATAATAATAGCAGCAGCAAGCCCGCAGTTAAGAAAGTGACCGAATCTGCAAAGAGCGAGAACGTAACAGCATTCAAAGGCGTGCTGATA
>JAFYET010000115.1 GCA_017544125.1 Ruminococcus sp.
CGCTGCATGAGCCGCCCTTGCATCTTCATTGCCGTCCTTGTCCTGCGAGCCGTATTCACCTATTATCAGCGGCAGACCCTTTTCCTTGGCATCATCAGCCATTTTCTTCATTGAATCGTCAATGACCTTCTTATCCTCATCAGAGCCCCACTCATCGGTCATATTAGTCCAGCTTGCATTCTTCCAGCAGAAGCCCTGGGGGTCATAGTCATGAACTTCTATCATCATATGACCTTCGACAGTATCCTTGGGTATCTCAAGAGCGCTTATCTTGCCGTAGCTGCCTGCATAGGTCATGATAACAAGGTTTCTCGTCTTGTTATAGCCCTCGCCTGCCCTTACAGTATCTACAAACCTCTGGTTATACTTTGTAAGCGCTTCGACAGACTCACCTCTGCCGCCGCCGTTCCAGTTCTTGCTCTTGTCAAGAATCTCATTTATCGACTCAAAGAGCAGCTTTTCGTCATAGTCCTTGAACCGCTCGGCTATCTGCTCCCATATCTTGGCATAACGGTCACCATACTTCTCATAGCTTTCGTTTGATGCCTTTACCCAGCCGTTCTCACCGCCGTCATGATGAACGTTTATGATGCAGTACATATCCTGTGATACAACGTAATCAACGACCTCCTGCACCCTGTCCATCCATTCCTTGTCAACAGTGCCGTCGTCCTCAAAATGGTTTTGCCACGTCACAGGAACTCTTACCGCATTAAAGCCCGATTCTTTGACAAAGGTTATCATTTCCTTCGTCGTCTCCGGGTTGCCCCAGGAGGTCTCGCAGGTGAACACATCATCACGGCTGCCGCCTGTCGAGTCAAGCGTATTGCCGAGGTTCCAGCCTGCGCCGAAATTATCAACCGCCTGCTGCGCCTTCTCACATTCATTATAAACCTTGGGCTTGCTCTCCGAGCTGCTGCCGCCGTCCTTGCTGCACCCTGTCAGAAGCAGAGCACCTGAACACATAACCGCAGCACACCTGTGCAATATTCTTATATTTATCAATATATCACCACCATAAATCAACATAATGTTACTAATCACCGCTAAAATACATTATATCATATATTTATAGATTTGTCATTAGTTTTTCTGCGATTTTTATACTTTTTACCAAACTGTAATATTTATGATAGTGCAAAAGTCATATTCTTTGGAAAACGTTCAAAAAAACTCTTGACAAATAAGAACTAATCTGATATAATATTTAGGTATGATAAATGCATACATTATTGATTACTACATAGAACTACTGTCTGAAGTTAGGATGATGGGCTTCTATGAGTCATAACCCAATTTCAGAAAGGAGGACGTTTAAGGTGAGAGAAGGAATCCATCCCGTATACGAGGAGACAACAATTACCTGCTCATGCGGTAATGTTATCAAGACTCGTTCCACAAAGAAGGATATCAAGGTTGAGGTCTGCTCAAAGTGCCACCCCTACTTTACAGGTAAGCAGAAGCTGAATGATGTAGGCGGCCGTGTAGACAAGTTCAAGAAGAGATTCAAGCTTGACTGATAACAAAAGAGGGCGGTATGACCGCCCTTATTTTTTTAGGAGACGAAAATGGGATACATAACAGTTAAAGGCTATTCCTCCGAGAGTTTCATTGAAAAGAAATCGGAGTTCATAGGGCATATACGCCATGTCGAGAGCGAAGAAGAAGCCGTTGCCTTTATTAACTCAATAAAGGCCGAAAACAGGAAAGCCCGCCACAATGTATATGCATATAAGCTCAGAGGGTCTAATATCTCACGCTATTCCGATGACGGCGAGCCGCAGGGCACAGGGGGTGTTCCCGTGCTCGATGTGCTGAATAAAGAAGGGCTTGTTGATATATGCGTTGTTGTAACAAGATACTTCGGCGGCGTGCTGCTTGGTGCAAACGGTCTTGTGCGTGCCTATTCTCACGCCTGCAAGCTCGCAGTCGACAGCGCTGTAAGGCAGGAATTCTGCGAATGCTCGCAAATAGACGCTGTAACCGATTATAATATGTATTCCAAGCTCTCATTCCTGCTGCCCAAGTTTGAGGTAAAAATGCAGCAGGAGCTGTTTGAGGAGAACGTAAAGCTCAGCTTCTTTGTGAAAAAGGAATTTTGCGAGCAGCTGAAGAAAGAACTCACCGACCTGACAAACGGCAAAATTGAAATAAATGAGACAAAAGACCTGTGGGAAGATTTTGCATAAAAAATTTTTTTTTGAAATAAAGGCTATTTTGAAGTTCTTTTGTATATTATAATAAGAACGTATGCAAGGGTGATGCTATGCTTCCGAGAGAGCTTACAGAGAATAACGAAAAATATCTGCTTTGTGAGTATGCTTTTTTCTCAAAGGATACAAAGGGCAGAGAAAAAGAAACGGATAAGTGCGACCTTCGTACCGATTTTCAGCGTGACCGTGACAGGATAATACACTGCAACTCATTCAGAAGGCTAAAGCATAAGACCCAGGTTTTTCTGAGCCCTGCCGGCGATCATTACAGAACAAGGCTTACCCATACCCTTGAAGTAGCTCAGATAGCAAGGACTATCGCAAGGGCTTTAAGGCTCAATGAAGACCTTACAGAAGCTATCGCCCTCGGGCATGACCTTGGTCATACGCCATTTGGTCATGCAGGCGAGAGGATTCTTAACGAGCTCTCCCCTGACGGGTTTCACCATTATGAGCAGAGCTTGCGAGTTGTCGATTTTATCGAAAAAGACGGCGAGGGGCTTGACCTGACCTTTGAGGTAAGAGACGGCATACTAAAGCATACCAACCAGGTCGCTCTTACAAGAGAGGGCTATATAGTAAGGCTTGCTGATGTTATCGCCTATATCAACCACGATATCGACGATTCTATCAGAGGCAATATTATCACCGAAGATGATATTCCCAAAAACATAAGAGATGTTCTCGGGCATTCAAAAAGCGAGCGTATCACAACACTTGTCAGGTCTGTCATAGACGGCGGTGCTGAGGATATACATATGGCTGATAACGACGTATCAAACGCTTATCAACAACTGCACAAATTTATGTTTGACAGTGTATATACCAACCCCAAGTGCAAATCTGAGGAATCAAAGGCTCAGTCGATGATCGCAGAGCTGTACAAGCATTTCTCGGCGCATATAGAAAAACTGCCCGCTCTTTATATGAACCTCGCTTACAGGTTCGGCATAGATCAGGCTGTGTGTGATTATATCGCAGGAATGACCGATGTATACGCTACTCAGGTCTTTGAAGATATATTTGTTCCAAAGGGCTGGCAATTCTTCAACTAATGAAACGGAGCTGATAACAGGTGGCATTTTCGCCGGAATTTATAGATAGCCTTAAAACAGCTAACCCTATCGCCGATGTTATCGGTTCTTATGTGTCATTAAAAAAATCAAGCGGCAGAGACTATGTGTGCCTTTGCCCTTTCCATAATGAAAAAACACCCTCCTGCCATATACATACCGATAAGGAATATTTCCACTGCTTCGGTTGCGGTGCAGGCGGCGATGTTATAACATTTATAATGAAATATCACAACCTCGACTATCTCGAGGCGATAAAAATGCTTGCCGAGCGTGGCGGCATAATGATGCCGGAAGATGCCTATGCAAGCAGAAAACCCCAGGGGCTGCAAAAAAAGCGGCTTTATGAGATGAACAAGGTGGCAGCAAGGTTTTTCTTTGATAACCTGCGGGCACCCGAGGGTGCGCCGTGCAGGCAGTATCTTAAAATGCGTGGGCTGTCAAGCAAGACCATACAGAAATACGGCATGGGTTTTGCTAAAAACAGCTTTACCGCACTGAAAGACTATATGCTTTCCGAGGGGTATACCGAAAAAGAACTTATGGAGGCATCGCTTATCTCCAAAAGCGAAAAGTATAACAAGACATTTGATTTCTTTGTCAACCGTGCGATGTTCCCGTTTATTGACCTTACAGGTCATATAGTGGGCTTCGGCGGCAGGGCTCTTGGCAGCGATGACAAGCGCAAATACCTTAACTCGAAGGACACGGTGGGCTATAACAAAAACCGCTTCCTGTTCAGTATGAACTTTGCAAAGGATTCAAGCGTTAAATCAAGAGAGATAGTGTTATGTGAGGGCAACCTTGACGTTATCTCCCTTAATCAGGCAGGCTTTGAAAACGCCGTTGCCTCCTGCGGAACGGCACTTACCCCCGAGCAGGCAAAGCTCTTATCAAATTACGCCGACAGCGTTATTATCTGCTACGACTCTGACGAGGCAGGCAGAAAGGCTACGAACAGAGCGATACCTATTCTGACCGATGCGGGACTGAAACCAAGAGTTATAAATGTTGAGAAGGCAAAAGACCCCGATGAATTCATACAGAAGTTCGGCGCAGTGGCTTTTCAGAACCTGCTGACAAAGGCTGACGGTGCAGTTAACTACAAGCTGCAAACCGCCAAGCAGGGGCTTGACCTGGAAACGGAAACGGGAAAGGTCGAATACCTGCAAAAGGCTTATCAGGTCATATCACAGCTGAGATCACCCTCGGAGAGGGAGATATACATAGGCAAGCTGTCAAGAGAAGAAGGCATCTCTACCGACAGTATAACCCGAGAGGTAAACTCTATAATCAACAGCAA
>JAFYET010000116.1 GCA_017544125.1 Ruminococcus sp.
AGCTTTAGTATTATTGCCGCAGAGTTTACGCATACTGCAAGTCTCAGCTCTGTGAAAAGTGCCTGCTTTTCTACGTTTTTTATCTTTACATCAAGCCCGTCCATATAGTCATTCTGTGCATTGTTTGCACGCAGGTCACGAACAGATTCAAGGCACTCCTGAATGCCCTCGGCAAGCGCCATTTTTACGCCGTTGTTGTGCTTTACTGCCTTTTTCTGATAACCTGCCGAGCCCCACACAAGCAGGAATGATACGGGTATTACCCAGAAGCTCGCCAGCACCATTCTTGCGTCAAAGAATAAAAATAAGCTCACCCCCACAAGCGATGTTGATATTATCGCACCGATAAGCTCGGGTATCCAGTGGCTTGATGCGGTCTCTATCATGGCGCAGTCAGACATTATCGTTGTGGTAAGGTCTGCTATGTTTTTCTTGCCAAAGAATGAAAGGGGGAGCTTTCTCAGTTTCTCGGCAAGTGTTGTTCGCCTTACGCCGCTTTCCTTGTAGGTGGATAGGAATGTTTTGTTATACTGAATGAAATTGGTTATCGCCACAAGTGTTAGAACAACTACTGATGCGATAACATAAAAGGGTATGCGCTCTTTTGTCAGCGTGTCATCAAGCATATCTTTTATCAGCGTATAAAGTACGCCCGCCGTCATCATGAGCGCCAGATTCGTTACCGTCACGCTGATGCAGGCTTTTATCATGTCATCAGCACCCTCTTTTGAGAGAGCAAAAGTGTGCTGCAATTTGTCACGTATCTTCATATCATGCACCTACCTTCCAGTTTACAGAGCGGTTGTATTCTTCAAACATCTGCGCATACAGACCGTTTTGCTGCATCAGCTTTTCGTGTGTTCCGCTCTCGCATACACAGCCGTCTTTTAGCACATAAATGCTGTCGCAGTTTACAACGGTGCTTAGCCTGTGTGCTATCATTATTACAGTCTTGCCCCTTGCGAGCTCGCTTAACGCAGCCTGTACCTTTGTCTCGTTGTCGGGGTCTGCAAAGGCTGTTGCCTCGTCAAGAATGAGTATCGGTGCGTTTTTGAGCACGGCTCTTGCAATAGATATTCGCTGCTGCTCACCTCCTGAAAGATATGTGCCCTTCTCGCCGATAACTGTGTGTATGCCGTTCGGCAGCTTTTCGATTATATCCATGCACTGTGCAGCTTCAAGTGCTTTTATAACGTCAGCTTCATTTGCGTCGGGGCGTGCAAGGCGCACGTTTTCAAAAATCGAGGTCTTTAGCAGCCTGCTGTCCTGGAACACGAATGAAACATTTCTCATAAGCTCATCCTGCGGTATGTTTCGTATGTCGGCACCGCCTATCATAATGCCGCCCTCGGTCACATCAAAGAAGCGTGCCACAAGCTCGGCAGTTGTGGTCTTGCCGCCGCCCGAAGGGCCTACAAGTGCTATATGCTCGCCACTGCCTATCCTGATGTTCAGCCCCTTGACTGCATATTCGGCAGCATCTTTGTATTTGTAGCTGACGTTTTTAAGCTCTACCGAATTATCTTTCGGGTGCTCGGCTTTCTGCCCGTCTGTAAGCGGCTCGATGCTGAGTATGTTTTCCATGCGTTTGAGCGCATCTATAACTACCATTTCAGCCTCACCCGAATATGCTATCTTTGTAAGCGTTACAGTTAAAAGGGGAGTGACGATGATGTAGTACATCACATCAAGTATCATATCATTTGTTACGCCGCCTCTCGCAAATATGAATGCGCCAAGTACTAAAAATGCAAATACGGCATTTATGCAGGTCATGAATGCTATCATGGGCTTTCTGAGCATAAGGGTATATTCTGTTGTCCATTTTCCGTAGCTGTCAATGGCGTTCTTGAATCGCCTGAATGAATGCACCGACTGCCCGAAGACCTTGACGACGGGTATTCCACGCACATACTCTGTCGCTTCGCTGCTCATGGTGTCAAGAGAATTCTGATACTCTGCCATTTTCTCCTGCATACCCTTGCCCATCATGCTTGCCATAAAGCAAAACCCGATAAGCGCCGGTACAAGGCAGATAAGCCCCAGCTTCCAGTTGAACGCAGCAAGCAGTATCAAAAGCCCTATCGGTGTTGCGGCGGCTACCGCCTTGTCAGGGAGATTGTGGGCTATGAATGTTTCGGTGGCGGCTGTTGATTCGTTGACGGTGCGGCGTATCTTGCCTGTGCCGTCTTCATCGAATACGCCCAGCGGCAGAGTGATTATGCGGCGCATAAGGCTCTGTCTCATATTCGCCTGCACCCTGAATGCCGCTATGTGCGTACACATCAGCGCTGCGATATACACAAGCAAAGCCCCGACGGTCAACCCCACCGCCTGCCAGGCAACGCCCGATATCTTTGAAAGGTCTTCTCCCTTTACGGCAATGCGGATTATTTTCCACAGGTCATAAAACGGCACAAGCCCCATAAATGCGCTCACCGCCGCAAGTATGCGCCCTAAAGTTATAAGGTGGCGGTGAGAGCCTGCATACTCAGCCAGTATCTTCATTACTTTTGTGTCTTTTTCCGTTTTCATATGTTCCTCCTTCATTTGCGTTAGTTATCGCTAACTGTATATTGATAGCTATCCAAAATAAAAAGAGACCCGAAGGTCTCTTAGCTTACTCCAAGTATATTCTTCCAGCCCGGCATAAAGAAATCATTGACACGGGTAAGATATTTTTCTATCCTTTCATCTTCAAGCCCGTGGATGATAGGCTCAAAAACTGCCGTAAGATAAGCACTCAAGAGCATATGAAGCTCCTCCTTTTCCAGAATCTGTGCAGGGTAGCCCTGCTCTTTCATGAAGCGTATCGCATCTGCAAGCGCCTGCCCGTTTTCCTCTGCATAGTCGTGCAGGAAGTTTTCATACTTTGTTCCCTGCGAGCAGTTCATCAAAAGCATAAATGCATCTCTGTTGGGCAGTATGACTTCACGCACAATGTCGGTAAATGTCTCGCCGAACAGCGAATCAACGCCTTCGCCCATTTCGCAAAGCAGATATTTGCGCTTTGTGTGCTGCTCCATTCTTTCACGCAAAGCCGTAATAAGCGGCTCAACGGTAGCGCAGAACATTTCTTCCTTGCTGCTGTAATGCTTATACAAAGCAGCCGAGGTCATGCCTGCACGTTCACCGATACTGCGGATAGATGCGCCGGCATAGCCCTTTTCAATAAACTCGGCTTTCATAGCGGCGTTTATCTTCACATGGCTTACAGACTTATCCTTTGGCATAGGGTTCACCTCTTTTCGGTTATCATTGATAGCTAACAATTCTATATTAGCACAGGCTAACCGATTTGTCAAGAGGGTTTTTGCAAGTTCACGGAATGTTTAAAAGGGGAGTATCTGCTGAGCCAAACTCAGATTTGACCGAAGAATTCGTTAACAAGGGGGCTTGCAACAGCTTATTTTTGTTTTTTTGCACCCAATTGCCGATCATAGGGGTATTACTTACAGAGAGCCGGAAAACAAGGCTCATATAAGAGTAAAAAACACAGATAATATACAGGGGGTAATCATTATGCCTAAGAAGAAATACGTAAACTACGAGGAAAACACCAAGATCGAGGATATGGATGACGTCGACCTTTATGATATAGCAGTAGAGGAAGACATTGGTCTTACGGACTTTAGCGAGTGGAGGTCAATGCACCCCAAGCGCCCGCCCAAGGATTATATGTTCCAGGAGAACAGAAGCAAATACACAAAGAGCCAGCTTGAGGGTTTTGCACGCACAGATGAGCTTTTAAAGATGTCTGCCGGTCTTGGCGATATAATGACGAGCTTTAACAAATCATCGCCTGTTTACGGGCAGCTGTGCAACCACGTATCAAACATTTCACCGCTTACAAAAACTGCTGATGAGCTGATGAGCGTCTATTATGCCTCTACCGAAAAAAAGGAAAAGATCGGCGAGCATAAATTCTTCCTTGGCATAGCAGGTCTCGGCGCATTCAAAAACTGGCTTCAGGCTGATAATAACTTTGAACAGGTAATGGACGGTTTTTGCGGCGAGAATGCAGATGAGCACCGCAGAAAGTTCCTTCAGACATTACAGTATTTCAACTCGCACTGCAAGGCGGGCATTGACATTGACGGTATGCTTGTCGAAAGCAAATACAGCTATATGCTCACTGCCAAGCCCGAAGTAAAGACCGCTGAGGATATAGTTCACCGCAATGATAAGTTTGAGGCTCAGGGCTATGGCTCACTTGATGCTAAGAAGCTCACAGAGGATCTTAACAAGCAGGGCTGGTTCAACAAGGGCTCATCGCCCGAGCATGAAAAGCTGCTTAAAGACTTCAAGATGTATAATGACTACATGAAAAAGTGGGGCGCAAACGCTGACCCCGAAGAGAAGGAAATGTTCCTGAATGACCTGCGAAAGTCTGCTGAGGAATATGTTTCGGTAAAGCGTGAAGGGCGCTGGGATAACGACCCCAACTGGAAGCCCACATCGCCCAGCGGCGAGAAGCGCTTTGATGCCGCTCTTGCAATAATTGATCTTACAAGACAGCAGCTCGGTATGAGCTCATTCTCCATTGCAGACCATGCTGTTGCTATAAGACGCTATGAAAAGCAAAAGTATGCCCCCAAAAATTTTTATGATGCTGTAAGAAACTGCCTCAAGGGCAGACGTGACCAGTTTGAGGTCAGAGAGCAAACTAACAAGCTCAGCGAGGATCATGAGCGCAACGAGATAGCAAAGCTGTTAAACGAAGGCAAGCCCAAGACCAAGGATGGTGTTGAGCGTGTAAGGCAGGAGATAGCACACCACGCAAGCAGGATACTTGCGATGAAGTATATCTCATCAAACATGGCACCCGGTTTTAAGAAGGATGAGAAGGGTGTAGATGAGCTTGCCAGGCAGATGAGAGAGGGCAAGGCATTTGAGCGCTTCATGGCAGCCAATAAGGGCTGGACGGGGACTGTTTCCATGGGCACAAAGTCACTTGTCACAAGTTATGAGCTTGAAAGGGAATTCAACTCAAACGTCAAGGATGAGAGAGAGGTGATCAAGAACACCCCCAAAACTAACGACGGCCCCACATTACCCACCAAGGGCATCGCATATGATATGTAATGATATATCTGATCAGCTTTTATCAAAACTTACAACTCAACAAAAAACACACCGCTCAGAGTATATCGCTCTGGGCGGTGATCATTTGTGTTTATAGGCTTTTTGAAAAAGTTCTTAAGTTTATCCCCCTTTCCCCTCGATCCTCAAAAACCACTTCCTGCTCATTCTCACCCTATCCTGTTCCCACGCTTTTATCCTGTCATAGGCGACACCCAGTATATCCGCAAACTCTTTCTGCGTGAGAGAAAGGCTTTTTCTTATGGTTTTGAGGTGTTCCGATTGCTTTGATATAAACATATTGTAACGGTCACAAATGTCGCAAAGCGAACACCCAAAAACCTCAGCCGCTTTTTCAAGCTTGTTCGCAGGGTAGTAGGTAAGCTCCTCGCTCTCCCAGCGAATGTATGTGGTGCGGTCTATGCCGATGCGCTCTGCTGCCTGCGCCTGCGTAAGCGCCGCCTGCTTGCGGCGATACCGCAGCTTGTCCTTTACCGGTGAATCATCTCTGACATGGCAGGGGAGGTGTGTGGGTGAGAATCTGTGCATATACAGCGGCTTTTCCGATCTGCACATAAAGTATAAATCGTCATTTTTGCAGGTTAAATTCAGGAGACCCCGGTTTGCAACATCTGTGTCCGCAGCGGCAGTGTTACATTTTCAACACACCTGCTCGCATATGTCGCAAAGCGGGTGCCTTTTTTGTAGTCAAATGTCGATACCCCCTTGATGAGCCCCACGGTGCCTATGGATATCAGGTCGTCCTGCTCTGATGAGGTGCCGTAGTATTTCTTGATTATGTGGGCGACCAGCCGCAGGTTGTGGCTGATGAGTTTGTCTCTTGCTGCCTTGTCGCCCTGTTCCATTTTCTCAAAGCATTCACGCTCTTCCTTGGCTGAAAGCGGCTTTGGAAAAACGCTCCTGCCGTCAAAGTGAAGCGCAAAGTATAAAAGGTTCTGGCATAAAAAGCGGTATATCTGCTCAAACATATTATCTCCCCCAAAAATAGTGATACTAACAGCTTATGCAGCAGGACAGGCGGATATGACAGCAAGGTGATAAAAAAGAATCCCCCACATTAAATGTGAGGGATAACTTGTCTGTAAATTAGTTGCAGCCTGTTTTGTATTGTAAGATATGCGCCTTAGTTTATGTCATAAGCAAATTTGTCGCCGAAGTGGTTTTTTACTTCCTCTGTCAGCTTCACGTACTCCGCAGCCCAGCTCCTGTCGGTCTTGAACCCGAAGTCGTATTCACCGATCTTGCCGCTGAGTATCATGGCAGCCCCGAGCAGAGGTAGAAACAGCTCCTCGTCCATTCCCAGAACAAGCCCTATCAGCAGTATCAGAGAACCGAACATAAACCCTCTGATAAGCCCGATCGGAAGCCCTCTGAGCGGTTTGCTCTTAAAAACTTCTCGTTCCATTTATCCTGTTCTCCCATGCGCAAATAATAATCATACAATTATAGTATATTACCACTTTATTGCGGCTTTGTCAAATATTGGGGCTGCGTTTTTTGCCAAAAAAATGCAAAAAAACAGCCCATCTGGAAACTAATGTCAGCCGCCATAACTTTTTGTTGACAATGGGCAGGTAATATGATAAAATAGTATAAACCTTAAAACAATATATGAAGGAGGGCTATTATGAAACTGTTTAAAAGAATATGTGCATCGGCGTGTGCGGCGGCTTTGTCGGTAAGTATGCTGGGCGCTGTCGGTGTATCGGCGCATGACTATGGCTCACTGGAGGTAGATGCAGCGGCAAAGGCGGCGTTTTTCAAAAATGTCGATGCAAAAACTGACCTGCCGGTCGTAAGCATCACCACAAGAAACAACAGCGAGCTGATACTTTCAAAAGAGGAATACACCGATTGTGTGGTCGATGTGTTCGGCGCTGATGAGAAGTATGACCTGAACGAGGTGTCAGCAGGTATAAAGGTAAGGGGCAATTCCTCTGCCTATTACGGTGACCCCGAGAAGATAAAGAAAAACACCGTTCCCTACCGCATCAAGTTTGACAAGAAGCAGAATATGCTCGGGCTAAACGACGGCGCTAAGTGCAAAAGCTGGGTTCTGCTCAAGACCGACTGGAACATCTGCGCAAATTCTGTTGCACTGAGAATGGGCAGAGAGATATTTGACGACACTGCATTTGTGTCTGATTCGACCTACGTTCACCTTTATGTGAATGATAAGCTGCAGGGCACATATCTTTTGTGTGAGCAATCGCAGGTCAATGAAAACAGAGTAAACGTAACAGAGCCCGAGAAGGATTACACCGGCACAGATATAGGCTACTACTTAGAGCTTGATAACTACGCCACCGATGAGCCTGACAACCCATACATATATATGGACTATGAGGGCGCTGTGGTAAAAGACGTAAGAGGCACCGAGCGCCAGTTCGTGCCTGCCGAATACAGTATCAAAAATGACATTTATTCTATTGACCAGCTTGATTACATAGAAAAATACTTAAACAATGTGTTTGAGCTTATCTATCAGGCGACCGAGAAAAACAAGTTCTTAGCGCTTGATGAGAACAACGACCTTGTCCCCTCTGACTACAAGAGTGCAGAGGAGGCTATATGTGCGGTCATGGATATAGACTCAGTTGTTGATATGTATCTGCTCTATGAGATAGTTCATGACTATGACTGCGGTGAGGGCAGCTTCTATATGTGCGTTGACTTTTCACCAAACAGCGTAACACCCAAGCTCCAGTTCACCTCACCCTGGGATTTCAACTGGGCATATAACGACAGCTACACCCGTTACTGGGCAGGTGCATTCTGCACAAAGAGCTTTGCAAAACAGTACGGCGACCGTTCAAACCCCTGGTTCATACTTTTGGCAAAGCAGAAGTGGTTCCATGACCTTTGCACAAAGAAATGGGTGGCAGAAAGTGCTGCCGTAAAAGCAGCTGTTGCAGAGGAGCGTGCTGTTTTAGCCAAGTACAAAGACGACATAAACAAAAAGCAACCTTAC
>JAFYET010000117.1 GCA_017544125.1 Ruminococcus sp.
ATACTGGTAGTTATCGCCTGCATAACGGCAGTGGCGGTGATATTCCACTATATAGGCAAGGTAGAGGTGGAGGATCCGAAAAAGGCATTCCCCATAGTTGACTCGGTATACGACGACGACCTCACATCAGAGCCCGACTCGCCCCCCGAGGTGATAGAAAAGGCTGACAAGAAGATAGATGAGAACCTTGCAAAGAAAGCCACCGAGATAATGAGCGATGACAATGTCATAAACGTTCTGCTCATAGGCACAGACTCAAGAAGCAACGATGACCGTGGCAGATCTGACAGTATGATACTTGTTTCCCTTAACAAGAACACCAAGCAGGTGATAATGACATCATTCCTCAGAGATATCTACTGCAACATACCCGATATCGAGAACACAAGGCTCAACCACGCCTACGCCTACGGCGGTCCCGACCTGCTGATAAGGACGCTTGAGAGCAACTTCAAGGTAAGGATAGACAGATACGTCAGAGTAAACTTCTACACCTTCTGCGATGTTGTTGATGCGGTGGGCGGCGTTGATATAGACGTTACCGATGAAGAAGTGCCTTACGTAAACAGCTACCTCGGCGAGATAAACTCACTTGAGGGCTATGACAGAGCTGACGGTCAGCTTACCCACGCAGGCAAGCAGACATTAAACGGCAGGCAGGCGCTTGCTTATTCGAGAATACGCTACCTCGGCACCGACTTTGCAAGAACACAGCGCCAGCGCACGGTGCTTGAAGACATAATAAGAAAGATGAAGGGGCTGAGCCTGGGCGAGCTTTCAGACCTGCTCGATGTGCTCTTGCCCAAGCTCGCAACAAACATGACCGAGGGCGAGATGTTCTCGTTCGTAGTTGATTCGCCTGTATACCTCAAATACAAGGTGATACAGAACCGCATACCCGCCGACGGCACGTGGAGCTTTATGACTGTACGGCAGATGAGCGTTATAGACGTAAACTTTGATGAGAATATAGAAGAGCTGAGAAAGACCATCTACGGCAAGTAACAGCACACTTTTACTTCTAAAGGAGCAAACAAAGATGAAGATATGCGTTGCAGGTCTCGGGCTCATAGGCGGCTCGATGGCCAAGGCGATAAAAAAGCACACAGACGAGATCGTCTACGGGCTTGATATCAACAAAGAAACGATAGCCAGCGCCCTTGCGCAGGAGACTATTGACGGCGAGCTGACCGCAGAGCAGTTAGGCTGCTGCGACATGGTGATACTCGGGCTTTACCCGCAGGCGACTATCGACTTTGTGAATGAAAACAAGAACAACTTCAAGAGCGGCAGCATAGTTATAGACACCTGCGGCATAAAGCAGTCGGTAGTTGAGGCGGCTGAGGCTGCGCTTGACGGCACGGGCGTCAGCTTTCTGGGCTGCCACCCCATGGCAGGGCGTGAGTTCTGGGGCTTTGCATATGCCCTTGACAACCTCTTTGACAGGGCGAGCTTTATAATGACCCCCACCGAGAACACTCCCCCCGAGGTGATAGAAAAGGTGCGTGAGCTTGCACTCAGGATAGGCTTTGCAGGCTGTGTTACCGCAACACCGAGGGAGCACGACGAGGTGATAGCCTTTACCTCGCAGCTTGCACACGTAGTATCAAGCGCATATATCAAGAGCCCCAGCCTTTTCAAGCAGGCAGGCTTCTCGGCAGGCTCGTTCAAGGACCTGACCCGTGTTGCCAAGCTCAATGAGGATATGTGGACATCGCTCTTTCTTTTAAACCGTGAGCCGCTGCTTTTTGAGCTTGACCACATAATAGGTGCGCTGACCGATTACCGTGATGCGATAAAAGACGGCGATGCCGACAGGCTTCACGCCCTGCTCAAAGAGGGCAGAGAGCTTAAAGAGCTATCTATCAGAAATGATGTTAAAAAGGCATAAAGGCATAAAAAAAGACTGCTTCGGCAGTCTTTTTTTTGCGTCTTAACGCTTACATCTCATCTATTATCCTTTTAAGCTCCTGCGCTGTCTGCTCGTTAACGCCTGCTGTGCGTTTTATCTCATCGAGGGTGGCAGCTTTGAGCTTTTCGGTGGTCTTGAATTCACCTATCAGCTTTGCTGCCTTTTTCTCGCCCACGCCCTTAACGGAAGTCAGGGTAGATGCAAAGGTGGCTTTCTTGTGCCGCTTTGTCATAAACGCCACGCTGTAACGGTGAACCTCGTCCTGTATCGCCGTCACAAGATTGAATGCGCTCCTCGCCTTTGAGAGGGATATCTCTCCCCCGCCTGTGGCGACAGCCCGTGTGCGGTGGCGGTTGTCCTTTACAAGACCGTATACCGGCACGTCTATGCCCATTTCTCTTATAACGGGGGTGACGGTGTTTACGTGCCCCTTGCCGCCGTCAAGGAATATAAGGTCGGGCAGAGTTTTAAAGCTCTCGTCCTCGCCCTCGAAATAGTTCTCAAAGCGTCTTCTGAGCACCTCCTGCATTGAGGCGTAGTCGTTCTGCCCCTCAACGCCCTTTATGGCAAAGCGGCGGTAGTGCTTTTTGAGCGGCCGCCCGTCCTCAAACACCACCATGCCCGCCACCATATCAGATGATGCGAGGTTTGATATATCATAGCACTCTATTATCTTAGGCACCTTTTCCATGCCGAGTGCCTTTGCAAGCTCATCAAGGGCTGCTGCCTCCCTGCCGGTGCGCCCCATGCGTATCGAGAGGTATTCAGAGGCGTTTGCCTTGGCAAGGGTTGTAAGGCGCAATAGCCCGCCCTTCTGGGGAACTGACATATATACAGCGTGCTGCGTCTTGTCACGCAGAAAGCGTGTTATATTCTCCATATCCTCCTCATCAGCGCTGTCTGCAAGGAGAATGTGCTTTGGTATGTCAACATCAGAGCTGTAATACTGCATAAGAAAGCCCGTGAGCATGGCGTTCGGCTCATCGGTCTGTTCAAGGAATATATCCGCCTTGTCGTAAAGCCTGCCGCCACGGTATTTTATGACGCTTGCGCAGGCGTTTTCAGAGTTGGCGACTATCGCCACGCAGTCACAGTCCTTGATGCTCTCATCAATTATCTTCTGGCTCTCGGCTGCCTTTTCTATGGCACGTATGCGGTCACGCAGCCGTGCTGCAAGCTCAAAATCCAGCTCCTCGGCTGCCTTTTCCATCTGCTCGGTGAGCTTTTCTATGCTGTACCCCGAGCCGCCCCTGATATATTCAAGCGCCTCGTCTATTATGGCACGGTATTCCTCTTTTGATATCTTTCCCCTGCACACGCCCATGCACTGCTTGATGTGGAAGTTAAGGCAGGGTCTTGCCTTGCCGAACTCCTGCGGGAACTTTCTGTGGCAGGTGGGCAGCAAAAAGACCCTGTTAGCCTCGTCCACCGCCTGCCTTACGGCGAATGACGAGGTATAGGGGCCTATATACTCCGCCCCGTCATCGAGCTTTTGCAGCTCGCCCGAAAGGCGGGGGTAGTCTTCATTTGTCACACGAATATAGCTGTAGCCCTTGTCGTCCTTTAGCAGGATATTGTATTTGGGCTTATACTGCTTGATAAGCGAGCATTCAAGCACCAGCGCCTCGAACTCCGAATCGGTCACGATAAAGTCATAGTCATTAACATGGCTCACCATTTTTGCCACCTTGGGCAGGTGGTCGGCGCTCTTGCGGAAATAGCTTGTCACACGCTTTTTCAGGCTCTTTGCCTTGCCGATGTATATTATCTTGCCCTGTGCGTTTTTCATGATATAGCACCCGGGGCTGAGGGTGAGCTTGCTCGTCTTATCCCTGAGATACGGCAGACGGGGGTTCTGCTCCTCGGTAACTATCATACTCTCTTACCTCTTACTTCTTACCTCTTACATCTGACCCGCATATCTCGACTATGGCGTTGGCATACATATTGCAGTTTATCATAAATGTTTCAAGGGATATATGCTCATTTGCGCCGTGCATATTGTTCTGCTCATCGGGGAACTCTGCGCCGAATGCCACGCCGCCCTCGGTGTTGTGAACGTAGGTTATGCCGCCCTCAGCAATGCAGCAGCCCTTCTCGCCCTTGACCTCTTCGTAGACCTTTAAGAGCTTCTGCACAAAGTCACCGCTGCCGTCAACGTAGTGGGGCTCCATGCCCTGATACTTATCTATCTCAAAGCCCGCAGATGCCAGGGCTTTCTTTATTATGCAAAGTATCTCATCGACAGTCTTATCTATGGGGAAGCGTATATCCACCCCGCCATTAAGCCTGCCGCCCTCGGTGTTAAGAAGTGTGAGCGCACAGGTCATAGTGCCCGACACTTCATCTGAGAAGCCCAGCCCGCAGCTGCTGCCGTCACACTCGCCGTGGGGGAAGAGCTTTGCAAGCCCTATCTCGCCCTTGTCATATACCGAGAGGAACTTGGTTATGGCGTTGTCGCCGTTTTCGGGGCGTGAGCCGTGGGCAGCCTTGCCTGCCGAGATGACAGCCTTGCCGTCAACGAGAGCCTCACACCGCTCGGGAATGGCGTTCAGCGACTTGCCAGCCTTTATTTCGGTTATGCGTGCATTGTCATAGGGCTTTGAAAAGCGTATATGCAACAGCCCCTTTTCGCAGTTGAGCACAGGGAACGAGCCGTCGGGCGTGAAGATGTTTTTCGGGAACGCCCGCTTGCTCTGGTAATACTCGATATCGTGGCAGCCCTGCTCCTCATTGCCGCCCATTATCGCACGGAAGCCGTATTTGAGCGGAATGCCCAGCTCCTTGATACACTTCATGGCATAAAGCACCGCAACGCTGGGCCCCTTGTCGTCAATAGTCCCACGCCCGTAAAGCACGCCGTCACGCTCGGTCAGGGTAAAAGGGTCGCTGTGCCAGCCGTCCTTTGATGCAGGCACAACATCTAAGTGCGAGAGTATGCCCAGCACCTGCTCCTTATCGTCAAAATCTATATCTATGGCGTAGTTATCGTAGTTGGTGGTCTTAAAGCCGTTATCCCTTGCGAAGCCCTGCGCCCAGGCAAGCGCTGCCGCCGAGCCCTCGCCGAAGGGCTTGCTCTCATCACCGCAGGGCTTGAATGACGAATCTATCGCCACTATCTGCGAGAGTGAGCGCAGCATATCGTCTTTATGGCTTTCAAAAAAATCTGCTATCTGCTGCCTGTACTGTGACATAGCATAGTTCCCCCTTAATCGCTGTTTTTTATGATATAGCGCACAAGCAGCGCTATCGAGGTGAACACTATGCTGAGAATTACCATGATCGCACCTCCAGGTTATTATGATTTATAATGTTATATTCATTATACCACAACTGTCTTTCTTTTTCAAGACACCCAGCAGACAATTTGGGCAATACTTACAAAATCAAAGGGGCTTTTTTTACTTTGCGAGCGTTTACAAATAGTTAAAAATATGTTATAATAATCTAAATATTACTGCAAGGAGGTAATCACCATGGCAGAACAGTTTACAGTTACATTTCAGAGCTTACCGAAGAGTCTGGACGAGCTTAAGGCTCTTCCCGAGGCAAGCCTTGCCGAGCCGCAGTTTGCGGCAGCGCTCTTTGTGGCGGCGGTAGCGCACTTCCCCGAGAACAAGGAGGCGGCATTTGAGATGATAGACTTTTTAAGAGGTCCCCGCCCGCTCTCGGCATACGACAAGTCATTCATCAAGGATAGATTTATGGACGCAGACTATGTGCCGAGGTCTTATTTTGCAGGCTCATCCCCCGAGAACAAATACACCCCCGATGAACCCTACACCATAACCTTTGAGACCAACCCCTATTCCTATGAAAACGAGGGCTATGTAAAGCTGTGGTGCCGCTCATCTGGCGCTGACAGCCCCCGTGACGTGGTGCTAAGGCAGCAGGGCAGCACCGGCAAATATTTCTTATGGGAGCAGCACCTGCTTGTAGGCATTCGCCCCTGCGATGACCCGTGGGCGTGACGAAAGGCAGAGGTGATTCATGTGAAAAAGATAGTAAAAAAAACAGTAACAATTTTTGCGGCTGTGGTAATGCTCCTGTCAGGTGCCTTGGGTTCCCTTCCGGCAGGAATCACTGTATTTGCTGACGGCGACAGAGTTTATAACTACTGCTTCTATGAGGAGTATTACACAGACTATGAAGAAGTTGAAAAGAAAGTCACCCTCTATTATCTGGAAGATCCCATAGCCGAAATGGGTTACAGCATTCCCGCCGATCTGCCCACTTCATATAACATTCCCGAATGGGAAGACTATCTATGGTACTCAGGTTATATCACTTTCTATATTGACAGGGATGAGTTTAATAACGGATCGATAACAATGCGTGCAAGTGAGAAAAAGCGAGTCACCAAAGCCTTTCGCTCAAGCGATTATTATGTAGAGGACGAGTTCTACGGGCTTGACCACACTAATAAGAAGATGATCCATTACACTGTAAAATTCATCAACTATGCCAACACACTTCGTGAGCAGAAGGTAAAGGAATGGGTCAGTGAGAACATCACCCCGGGTATGACAGACAGAGAAAAAGCTGAAAAAGTAGTGAGAAAAACCTCCTACGGTGCTTACAACGGCGGTGTTGACTGCATACTCGGCACTTCGGACGGCGACTGTATCTCCTATTCCACTTCCGCTCTATACTTTTTCAAAGAACTTGGTCTGCCGGCAAGAATAAGGACAGCCTATTTCACCTTGACAGGTGACAAGATGCACCTCGGCAGAATATCCAATCACCATAACAACTGGGTGATCCTGGACGGAGATATTTACGAAGTGGAATGTACTCCAACGGGCAACAAGACAACAGAGGGTCCCACTGCCGACTAGATTATCGACATCAGTTTAAACAACGTCTCCGAAAGAACATCGGGCTTGATGACCGATGGCAGATTTGCCTATTTCCTGCTTGGCGACGGAACTCTTGAGCTTTACGATATCATCAATCTTGACTATAAGCTCCCCGAAGTGTGGACTATTCCTACAAGCACAGTCATCAATGGGAAAACCTACCGTATCAGTCGACTGGGGCCTGCTTGCTGGCTTACTCACAGTAATAGCACTCTCACCTACAGCAATACATCTTTTTCTGGCGTAAAGCAGATCGTGATACCCAAGGGTGTGACCTTTGACGATGATTATTACAGCTGCCTTGACAGCTATGTATTCCCCGATCTTGAAAAAGTAACATTTAACGAGGATATCGACTCTATCTGCTCGGCGGATCTGGACTGTGCTGTTGATGCTACCAATTGTGTGATCGATCGGATGACTATTGAAGAAACAAATTCGATCTACAGGATCCGAACAGGAAATGCGACCTACTATGCCAAGAGCTTCGGTCAGGATGTTCTTGACGCTTATGAGGAAGATAAGAATACTAATAACGGAAGCTATTATCTGTGTGCCGTGAATGATCCAAATGCCTGTGATCTGACTGTAACGGTGCCTTCCCCCGACAACGGTTCACTCAAAATCAGCAGTAATGACCGACAAGCTACGAATGCCTGTGTATCTCCTCTGAGCAAAGAGGGCAGAACATACCGCTTCCCGGGCATGGCTGCCGGCAATTACACAGTAAAATACACCAATGATAAGGGTGAGGAAAAGAGCTTTCCGCTTGTACTTTCCGCAGGTAAAAAAGTATATAATATCACGAACAATATGCTTTACAGCACTTCCTTCGTAATCAACGGCTCATTCTATATAGGCGATATTATCTCGGATATGGTGATCACCAACTCACAAGGAGATAATATACCTTTTGAGCTTTCAAAGCGCATATATAACGGATTCTCCGTCAACAACCTATCCGACGGCACTCAAAAGCTCTATGTCAAGCTGCCCGGTTATCCGACTGCAAGTGTAACCGTGAAGATCACAAACGGCAAGCCCTCCTCAGAGCAGTACGAGGTCGTTGTGAACAAATACGGCGATGTTGACGGTGACAACAAAATGAATATAGCAGATGTTCTCCTCATACGTCAAAAGCTCGCAGGGTGGAACGTCGATATCAACTTAGATGCTGCCGATGTAAACGGTGATAACAAAGTCGATATACTCGATGTTCTTCTCATGCGTCAGAGCCTTGCTGGCTGGAATGTGACGTTTGCATGATAACTTAAAGCGCCGGGCTTCTGTCGGCGCTTTTTTGGTAAAATCTATTGCATTTTGCGTAAAAATGTGTTATTATGTTATTTGAAGACATTGTCGATAAACTCAAGCGCAGGTGAAAAAGAATGTTTAAAGTTATCTTTTCAAATATAGCAGGGTTCGATGCGGTGATATTCTTAGCGGGCATAGTCAATGCGGTGGTGTTTTACTTCGCATTTGCAGCGGCTAATGAGCTTTACCGCAAAATGCACCTTACCGTTTTCGTGCCTGATAATGATGACTCAAAGGCGCAGGCTGAGGCTGCGGTAAAAGGCCTCACCGAAACAGAGCTTACCGAGATGCGCACCCGCTGCGGAAAGCTGTATAGCCTCTTTGTAAACCTTACGGGCATATTCCCGCTTCTGGGTATCTTAGGCACCGTTGCCTCGCTTTTGTCGGTAATGGACGATATGTCAAATGCGCAGAATAACTTCTACGCCGCCCTTACATCTACTTTCTGGGGGCTGGTGTTTGCGATAATATTCAAGTTTTTAGACGGCGTTATCTCAGCGAAGATAGAGGATAACGAAAAGACCGTGGCTCTCTTCTTACAGCGCAACTGGTCGGCAAGAAAGAGCGGCAAAAAGGACGAGGAAGAAGCGTCATGAAGCAAAAGGGCATAGTGATAGAGCTCACCTCGCTGCTCGATGTCATACTTATAATGCTCTTCTTTGTGATGATGCAGTCAAGCAGGCAGAGCGAGAGCTACCGTGAACAGGCCGATGAGGAGATAGCGGCAGCGCAGGCTCAGACCGAGCAGGCAAAGCTCGACCTCGAGGTGGAAAAGCGTAAGGAGCAGATGCTCAAAGACGCACTCACAGGCTTTGAGGGCGGCGAGCTTTATGAGCTGAAGATAAACTTTGATGACAGCTCTGACGTGCTGGTGCTTTCATTCGGCGGGCAGGAGCTTGACAGGCTGGGCTTTGAGCAGACAGCCGAGATAGAAAAAGCTGTAATGGGCATAGATATACCCGAGGGCTCGGCGGTTTTGGCAGCGGTCATATATGACGGCAACAAGGTGCTCTACCGTGATATGCAAAGCATAAGGGCTGCCCTTGACAAGCTGTCAAAGGAAAACGATAATATCTATATAGGCTATATCGACACATCAAATTAGGAGGGTGAAAAACAATGGCAAAGAACTACGATGAAAGAAACGGCAAAAAGGAAAAAGAGAAGAAAAAGAAAAAGGGCAAGGGTCTTGGGCTGCTCATAATACTGCTCCTGCTTTTAGCTCTTTTGTGGCTGATGAATTATTTAGGGCTGGGCTTTGGCTTCGGCAAGGGCGACGGCGGCTCGTCAAGCGGCAGCGACAGTGCGGCTGTGAGCGCATCTGATGATAACACCGACACCACAAAGACCACATATACCGTGACCGTAAGCGGCTCGACCTACAAGTTTAACGGCGAAGAGCTTACACTTGATGACCTCAAGACCAAGCTGGGTGAGCTTGACAAGGCAAAATCGGTAGTCGAGATAAAGGACGACGGCGCAGTTGAAAACGCTATGGCAGATGCCAAGAGCGCTGTCGAGGGCTTAGGGCTTTCGGTAGTCAACACCGCCGATGACACAAGCAGCGAGGCATAATAAATAAACGATAAAAGTATTCCCCCTTTCCCTGCTATGGGGAGAGGGGCTTTTATTCAGGTGACAGGTTGGCTGTCTGCCTGGGGCAATTTTCAAATACGTCCTGCAAAGCAGGACACATCAATTATGCATTTTTTACGGAGTAAAACTATGTGCAGCGAATGGCTACGATTTCTTGATACATTTTCACGCCTTGGCAAGCGGGCGGTGGGGCTCGGGCGCATAAGGGCGCTGTTAAAAGCCCTCGGCGACCCGCAGGACAGCCTCTCGTTTATCCACGTAACAGGCACTAACGGCAAGGGCTCGATCTGCGAGATGTTAAGTGAGGTGTTTATCCGCTCGGGCTATAAGACGGGGCTTTTCACCTCGCCGTATATAATCGAATATAATGACCGTATACGCATAAATGGGAAAAATATCCCCGACGATGAGCTTGCAGCTTTGCTGCCAAAGGTAAAAGCTGCTGCCGAGAGTACCGGCTTTATGGCTGACTTCTCGCAGTTTGAGATAACCCAGGCGGCGGCGTTTTGCTATTTTTCGCAGCAGAGGTGTGATATAGTCATTCTCGAAGCAGGGCTCGGGGGGCTGCTTGATAGCACAAATGTTATTGATAAAAACATCTGCTCTGTCATAGGCTCGGTGTCATATGACCATATGGCGGTGCTTGGCGATACGTTAGATGAGATAGCCGGGCAGAAGGCAGGCATCATAAAAGAGGGCTGCCCCTGCATATTAAGCCCCTGTAATGATGAGAGCGTGGTGCGCATATTTGAGCAGACGGCAAGGGAAAAGGGTGCGGAGCTTATTATTCCCGATATGAGCAGTATCAGACGGCTCGGCACGGGGCTTGACAACAGCTTTTACTTTGACGGGCTGCGATGCTTCGAGGGCGAATACCACCCTAAAATGACGGGCGGGCATCAGATAAGAAACGCCCTTGCGGTGATATACGCCAGCTACTACGCAGACAAAGAATACGACATATGGGCGCAGGCACTTAAAGACGGCATAGCCGCCGCAGTCATTCCCGGGCGGGCGCAGATCCTCTCACGCACACCGCTGCTTATTGCCGACGGCGGGCATAACCCCGATGCGGCGGCGGCGCTTGCGCAGGTGCTGGATACCGAGGGCGGCGGCTTTACCGCACTTATCGGTATGTCAGCTGATAAGGCGATAGCCGATTACATTAAAAACATTCTGCCATACATTGACCTCTTCATCTGCACCGATGACTACGGCGAGCGTGCGCTTGAAAAGCACGAGCTTGCGGCTATCATTGAGAGCTGCGGCGGCAAGGCAAAGACGGCGCAGAGCCTATCCCACGGGCTTGATGAAGTAAAGCGCTCTGACAAGGGGCTTATCTGCGGCAGTTTGTTTTTGATAGCGGCAGTATTGCAGGAGGGGCAAAAATGAACATAGCCGTTATAAGAGCCACCGAGACATGGCAGCAGGCAGGGGCATACTACGTGCGCATTCAGGGCATGGCAAGGCAGCACGGCATAACCCTTCGCCGTGAATTTGATGAGCATGACACGCCTGATACAAAATACATAGTGCTCACCGATG
>JAFYET010000118.1 GCA_017544125.1 Ruminococcus sp.
CTCGGTTATCTTGTCGATGTTCATATGACCGGGAACTATCTCGTTGTAGGAAGAAACAATGCCGACTATCGGTCCTTCCATTTCCTCCTTTGGCATGCCCAAAGCATTGAACAAAGACCTCTGGGGAGCCTTGTCTACTCCCTCACAGAAAAAATTCTTTTCCATTTCCTATTACCTTCTTTATATAGATTTTTATATGGTTATCAGTGTGAGAGCCCTAAGAAAGCGGCGCCTATGATGCCGGCATCGTTGCCGAGCTTGGCTATAACTATCTCGCTGTTCTTCTTTGAGTTTCTGGTGTATACTTCATTGGCTACAAGCTCCTTTAAGGGCAGCAGCAGCGGGTCACCCTCGTTGCATACGCCGCCGCCTATGCAGAGTATGTCGGGCTGGAAGATGTTTATTGTGTTGGTTATGCCCAGTGCAAGATACTTTATGTACTTGTCAACTACTTCCTTGCCTGCCTTGTCACCCTCACGCATAGCGTTGAAGGCTGTTCTTGCCGATACCTTGCCCATTTCTTCAGACATCTTGTTCATTACAGATGTGGGGTCAGCCTCCATAGCCTCCCTGGTCATTCTTATAAGACCCGTTGCCGATGAGAATACCTCAAAGCAGCCCTTTCTGCCGCAGGTACACTGAGGGCCGTTCGGGTCAACTACCGTGTGACCTATCTCTGCGCCTGCAAAGTTGAAGCCCGAGTAGATCTTGCCGTCAATGATTATGCCGCCGCCGACACCTGTGCCGAGGGTGATGCATACAGCGTTGTTTGCGCCCTTTGCAGCACCTGCCACGAACTCGCCGTAGGCTGCTGCGTTTGCGTCGTTCTCAACAAAGCAGGGCTTGTCGATAAATGTCTTCATAAGCTCCACAACATGGAAATCCTTGAAGCCTAAGTTGTTTGAATACTCTATAATGCCCTCTGCCGAGTTTGCAGTGCCCGGTGTGCCTATGCCCACCGACTCTATCTGGTCAAGGGTAAGACCTGCCTCCTTGACTGCCTGCTTTGCCACCTCTGCCATATCCTTGCAGATATCCTCAGCAGGGCGGGGAAGGTTAGTCTTGCAGGTCGCCTTTGCTATTATCTTGAAATCCTCATCAACGACACCTGCCTTGATGTTTGTGCCGCCTAAGTCAATGCCTATGTAGTATTTCATTCTTCTTCATTCTCCCTTATATCAAACTGTTGTAAGTATAGCCTTGCAGCTGCCGTTTATATCATAGCTGCCGTGTGCTGCGGTGATGAATATGCTCTCGCCCTTTTTAAAAGGTATGCCGCTTACATCACCCTCGCCCTCGAGGAAGAGAAGGCTGTTGAAGCTCTTGTCATCTGCCGTGAGCGTTGCCTTGCCCTTTATGTCAAGCACCGTGGTGGTAAAGTAATCACAGCTTGCAAGCAGCTTTGCACTTCCGCCGTCTATCGCCTTTGCCTCCTGCTCGGGGTAGGGCTTTGCGGGTGCGAGCTTTGTTACGTCCTTTGCCTTTTCAACGTGCAGTTCTCTCGGCTTGCCGTCTTTGCCGACCCTGCCGTAATCGTATATGCGGTAGGTGGTGTTTGAATTCTGCTGTATCTCGGCTATGAGTATGCCCTTGCCGATAGCGTGCAGCGTGCCCGCCTCGATAAAGAACACATCGCCCTTGTGAACGGGAACGCTCTGCGTCACCTCTAACAGCGTGTTGTCTGCTATGCGTGCAGCGAATTCGTCCTTTGATATCTCATTCTTGAAGCCGTAGAGAAGCTCTGCGCCCTCGTCGCAGTCAACTATGTACCACATCTCTGTCTTGCCGTACTCGCCCTCGACACGCTGAGCGTATTCATTGTTGGGGTGTACCTGCACCGAAAGATTATCCTTAGCGTCGATGAGCTTTATTAGGATAGGGAAGTTCTCAAACCTCTCACAGTCACTTCCCAGCACGCCCTTGCCGTGCTTTTCTATGTACTGCGTCAGGGTCAGCCCCTTGTCCTCACCGTCAGCCACTACCGACTGCCCGTCCTTGTGGCAGGAAAGCTCCCAGCTCTCCGCTATCTTTTCAAAGTCACACTGCTTGCCGAAATCATCTCTTAAGCGTGTTCCGCCCCAGAGATAATCCTTGAACGCAGGTGACAGCCTGAATATTGCCATATATTTACAACCTCCGTGAATATAATTATTCAATTTATTATACCATAGTTTATAAGTATATGTCAATTACAATTTGGTATAAATTTATAAAATAATCCCTCTTTGGTTTGAGCAAAGAGGGAATGTGCGTTATTTATACTTTCGTTTCAAAGAATTTTATGCCTTTTGCGAGCTTTATAAGCTCATCAAGGGTCACTTCCTTGCTTATCGAGCTTACCTCTATCCTGAGCCCCTGATTGTTGATGGCGTTTACTGTGTATTCAAAGTAGATGCTGTCTGCAAAGTGCTCTGTCACCACGCCTTCCTGCATCTTTATTTCATCACGCCCGTCCTGCCCTATCTTGTCTGCAAGCTCGTGATAGATAGTGTTTATGTTATCGTATTTCTGCTTTACATCTACCTTTACCGAGAAGGTCTTTTCACCCTCGCCTGCAATGCCGAAGCTGAAACCCTCCATATTGGCAGCACCGCCTAAGTCGGTGTAACCCTCGGGCAGCTGAGGCGTCAGGTGGTTCTTGTCAGCACCGTATTTCTCATCGTAGAATGCACCCCATACCGACTTTGCAATATCCTCTGTGTGGGCAAAGGTGTCATAATCTTCACCGCCGCCCTGCTTGTCAAGCTCAAAGGGGTCTACCTTGGTGTCGGTGTATGCGTAGCCCTCGTCGGTCTGCGAGCTTTCCTGCCCCTTTGCGCTGTCAGCCGATGAGCTGTTCGTTGCCGCCGGGCTGACCGTGATGCTTTCCTTGCTGCTTGTATCATCACCGCAGCCGCCAAGAGCCAGTGCTGAGATGATAAGTGCGTATATTATAAGTTTTTTCATTTAGTTGCTTTCTCCTTTGTCTTTTTCTACAACGAGTATTATAGCATAAACTTTTAACATTGTCAATATTTAATAATGTCTTATATTGCCGAAAAAGGCAGAAAAAAAGACGGCATTACCGCCGTCTTTGTTAAACTTATGATGAAAGCTGCAATACGTTTATAAGCAGCACCCAGCTCATGCCGTAGTAGGTAACTACTGCTACAAGGTCATTGATAGTGGTTATCAACGGACCCGATGCAACTGCGGGGTCAACCTTTATCTTCTTGAAGAAAAGCGATATAAGCGTGCCCGATGCGCTCGATATTATCATTGCAAGCAGGAGGGAAACGCCTATGCACCCCGAGACTGCATACGCAAAGCCGAAAGCCTTGCCCTTGAAAAGCATTATGTAAAGCCCTATCAGCACAAAGGATATGCCGCCTAAGATAATGCCGTCAAACATACCTATCTTCATTTCCTTGCCCACAAGGTGCAGCTTTTGCTTGAATGATAGGTTCTCATCTGTCAGCACTCTTATAGTCACCGCAAGCGACTGGGTGCCCACGTTACCCGCCATATCAAGTATCAAAGACTGGAAAGCCATTATAAGCGTCAGCTGTGCCACGACCTTTTCAAACACACCCACAACGCTTGAAACGGCTATGCCAAGCCCTAACAGTATCAGAAGCCAGGGCAGGCGCTTTTTCATGCTGTCTTTAAGCGGCTCTTTGAGATCCTCCTCTGCGGTAAGACCTGCAAGACGTGCGTAGTCTTCACCCATTTCGTCATCTACTACCTCGATGACGCTCTGCGATGTGATAACGCCTAACAGCTTGTTCTGATTGTCAAGCACAGGTATCGAGCTTTCGGAATAGTCCTTGAGCCTTTCGATACAATCCGCTATCTCCTCTGTTGCATATACATAGGGGAACGATGTGACTATAAGGCTTGACAGCTCATCGCTGCTGCGTGCCGTGATAAGGTCTTTAAGGTCGATAGCGCCGTAGTATTCCTCATTCTCGTCCACCACGAACAGGGTGGATATGTTGTCGTTGTCCTTTGCCTGTGAGATAAGCTCGGTCATCGCCTGCTTGATAGTCAGTGTGTCGCTTATGATTATGCAGTTTGTAGTCATTCTGCTGCCTATCTCGTCTTCATCGAAGGAGGCTATCAGCTTTATTTCCTTTTGTATCTCGGGGTTTATAAGCTCGATTATAAGGGTGCGCTTTTCCTTTTCCACCTCACGCAGTATATTCACTGCTGTGTCGGTGTCAAGCTCGCTGACAAGCTCGGCAGCCTTTTTGATGTCCATCTCAACAAGATAGAGCCCTGCGCTGTCCTCCTCGATATACTCAAATATCTCGGCAAGCATCTGTGCCGGGCATATGCGGCACAGCTTCTTTCTCGCCGCAGGGTCAAGCGCCTCAAATGCCTGCGCTATGTCGTTTTCGTGATAGTCCTCAATTTCCGAGAGTATCGCTTTTGGCGAGCGGTCGCTGGTTATTATGCCTGTTATCTCCGATATATAATCGGGTCTTGTGTTTTCTGTCAGAACTGTCTTTTCTGTGTTTTCCATAAATATCCCTCCGCTTTGAATAATGCAAAGGGTCATAAAAGCAAAAGCCCGCAAGACTCACAGGGTCTTACGGGCGTGTATCATTTCAC
>JAFYET010000119.1 GCA_017544125.1 Ruminococcus sp.
CCTTTTTGAGGAAAAGGGCTTGACCCTAAAACCTTCTTGTGTTTTTGTTCTCCCACAAATCCCAATTTATCACACATTTATATAATAGCATATCAGCCGGATAACTATAAAAATATCGGCGCTTCAGCGCCGATACCTTTATTATTCACTATTCATTATTCACTTTTCACTATTCACTGAGGTCGAAGACCGCTTCACATCATGTCTTCGATGACATAGGGCAGCTCGACGGTGAAGCATACGCCGCCCTCTTTGACGTTGTCGGCAAAGACCCTGCCCTTGCAAAGATCGACTACTCGCTTAACGAGCGCCAGACCCAAGCCGTTGCCCTCGGTGGCTCTTGATTTGTCGCCCTGATAGAACTTGTCAAAGATGTGAGCCTTGACCTGCGGGGGTATCTGCGGGCCGCTGTTATATATCTTGCAGACGATGTTCTTGTCGCCACGGGTGAGGGTAACGCTTATTATGCCCTCTTCGGGGGTGAACTTTATGGCGTTGTTGATGATGTTCTGCCATATCTGTGCCATAAGCTCCTCATTGCCCACGTAGTAGATGTCGTCAAGCTCAATGCGCATATCAATGTTTTTCTTTGACCAGCTGTGCTCGAGCATGAGCACTATCTTTCTTATCTGCTCATCGAGGGAGAAGCGCTTTTTCTTGCCGATAGTCTGCTGATTCTCGACCCTTGTGAGGTTCAGGATATTGGCTGCGAGCTTGGTAAGGCGTGTGGTCTCTTCGATTATTATCTCGGTATACTCTGCACGCTCCTCCTCGCCCAGGCTCTTATCCTGCAAGAGCTTTGCAAAGCCCTGTATAGATGCCAGCGGCGTTTTGAACTCGTGGGAGACGTTGCTGATAAAGTCGCCCCTCAGCGTTTCTATGCCCGCAAGCTCTTTCGCCATCTTGTTGAAGCTCTTGATAAGGGGGGCATACTCCTTGCTGTTAGGCACTGGCACCTGCACACGGAAGTTACCCCTCGTTATCTCGGCGGTAGCTACCGACAGGTCATCAAGGGGCTTTAGCATGAGCCTTGACAGAAAGCCCGTAAGCACCGTACCCAGTATGATAGCCGCTAAGAATGATATAAGTATGACTATGCTGACTATCCAGTATGTACCCGAGCTTGTGAATGAATCAAAGCGGTAGTAGCTGTCCTTGACCTTCATATAGGCGGTGATGCTTGGAAACAGACCGTTTGAGGTGACGCTTATTATCTTGCCGTCAGCCTCATCAATGTCGAGCTTGTATTTGTTATAGTCCTTGGAGTCTTCCTCTATCTTTGTGACGTTGAAGGAGTTGTTGGTGGTGAGCATGACTATCTCATCGGCGGTATAGTCGTTTGATTTTTCCGCCGCCGAGGCTCTTGCATCGTCGTCCTTTGAGCTTTTTTTATCCTTGCTGTCGTCCTTTGAGGTGTCGGCATCGCTGTCGGTCTTTTCGCCCGAGAGTGTGCGTATAGATGCGCTGACCGCCTCTATCTGCGTCTGGGCGTTGTTTTTCATTATAGGCCCGAAAATAAGTATCATGACCGTTATCGAAACGCACGCCGACAATATCATTATGCCGAAAACCATCGCCGCCAGCTTGAACTGCAGCGACACCGCAAGGCGCTTTTTACCGTTTTCTTTCATAGCTATCGTTTCCTTATTGTTATTTGAAAACCCCTCCACCACCGCCGCTCTGTGATCGTCGGCGGTTTCCTCCCCTTTCAGGGGAGGCATTTTTTGTGCGATAAGGGTACACACAAGTTTTCTGATTTTGAATAGATGCTGCTTTTATTTCAGCCTCTTTGCCTTATACCCCAGCCCACGGACGGTGACTATCTCAAAATCATCGCAGTCACGGTAGCGCTCTCTTACACGCTTGATATGAACATCTACCGTTCTTTCGTCAACATCGTGATCCATGCCCCATATCTCATCAAGCAGCTCACGGCGGGTGAATATCTTATCGGGGTAGGAGAGGAGCTTGAAAAGCAGCATGAATTCCTTCTGCGGTATCGTCTGCGACTCGCCGCCGCCCACCGATATAGACACCGCATCGTAATCAAGCACGCAGGAGCCTATGGTGAGCTTTTTATCAGATGCGAGCTTTGCACGCCTAAGCAGCGCACCCACACGCAGTATCATCTCATTTATGTCTATGGGCTTTACCATATAGTCATCAGTGCCTGCCATAAAGCCCTCCTGCTTATCCTCAAAGGCTTCCTTGGCTGTTACCATAAGGATAGGCATATTGAACCCCGCACGCCTTAGCTGGCGGGTAAGCTCATAGCCGTCCATATTGGGCATCATTATGTCTGATATTATCATATCAATGCTTGTGGTGTCGAGCAGGTCGAGCGCCTCTACGCCGTCGTTGGCGGTATAGGGGGTATAGCCGTGCTGTTTGAGCGCCGCCGACATGAGCCTGCGCAGGCTTGCATCATCTTCTACTACGAGTATTCGGAACATCTTTCTTCTCCTTTATAATATAGTATGGTCGGGTATATCAATGCATAATGCATAATTCATAATGCATAATGAATGTGTCGGCTACGCCGACTGATGCCCATTCGGGCTTGTTGGGGCAGCAGATTTAATATATTCAGGCGATTTCGTTGGGGTGACAGCCCGTATGGGCATACGTGCGGCGCAGCCGCACACCTCAACTGTTACCTGTTACCTGTTACCTGTTACCTGAATAAAAAGTGCTTTTTTGTTACCGTTTTGTAAGATATGCACAATAATCAACGTTTTATTTGGCTTAGATTTTACGTTTATTTTTCGGAAAAGTCCTAAAAATGTCTCTGTAGTTCATATTCGGTTCACACAGGGCTGTTATTATATAAGTACAGTAAAGGAACAGCTTGATGAACGGTAAAACCTAAAGCTCAAAACCTAAAGGTTCATCCTTCCCTTTAAAGCGGTC
>JAFYET010000120.1 GCA_017544125.1 Ruminococcus sp.
GTTGGGACTCCGTCCCAAACCCTGCTGGGGCTCTGCCCCCGTCCCCGCAAGCCCTTTTTGAGGAAAAGGGCTTGACCCCAAAACCTTCTTGTTTTTTGTTCCCCTACAACTTCCAATTTATCAAACAAAAAAAAAATCACTGCACACCAACAGCACCGTGCATTTATATAGGAGGGCTTTATGAAAAAACTGACAAAACGCATTGCAGGCTTTGCGCTTGCGCTGACACTGGCGGGGGCGAATGCCGCTTACCTGCCTGTGACACCCGTCTATGCCGGGCAGATGCTCGGGCAGACCGACTTTGAACAGGGTGTCGGGCTGCCGTGGCACGTTTGCGAGAGCATGACCGGCGAAATGGAATTCGAAATAGATAACGGCGTGTATAAGATAACCATCGTCAACCCCGGCGGCGCTTCAAACGGCGGTGAGGACAGGTGGGATTGCCAGTTCCGTTACAGGGGCTTGAAGATCGTCTCGGGGCAGAGCTATACGGTGGAATTTGATATCACCGCCAGCAATAACTGTACCTACTATACCAAGATAGGCGATATGGCAGAGCCCTACGCTGAGGATTGGCACGGCGAGCCTGACAGCGGTCAGTATAATAATTACTGGGACGTAAAGCCGCTCACCGCTAACCAGAAGACCCACGTCCGTGGCACGTTCACAGCCAACAGAACAGCCGATGTCGAGTGGGCTTTCCATATAGGCGGCGACAGCGTGCCAAAGGGTACAGTGTTTACCTTTGATAATATGTCGCTCATCTGCGATACAAGCTCTGACTATGACTATAAGGGTGAGGAGCCTTACCAGCGTGCCGAGATAGCCGCAAACCAGCTCGGCTATTTCAAGGGTCGCAAAAAGCAGGCGACGCTTATCACCGATGATGACAAGAAAATGTCATTCAAGCTCTGCGATGAGAGCGGCAAGGAGGTCTATAAGGGCGAGACCAAGACCTTCGGCTATGATGAAGACTCGGGCGATAAGGTGCAGATAATCGACTTTACCGACTTTGACGATAAGGGCAAGTTCTATATCGAGGCCGATAACGGCGCTAAGAGCCGCACCTTTGAGATATTCTCCGATACCTCGGCATACAGCGCAATGCTCTATGACGGGCTGAATTACTACTATCAGAACCGCTCGGGCATCGAGATAAAGTCAGACTATATAACCTCGGGCGATAAGTCAGCCCTCGCAAGAGCTGCAGGTCATACCACCGACAATGCAACTATCGAGCAGACATGGGGCTATTCCGCTTCATCGGGCACGCAGGACGTTTCGGGCGGCTGGTACGATGCGGGCGACCACGGCAAGTATGTGGTAAACGGCGGTCTGTCGGTATGGCTGCTAAATAATATGTATGAGCGTGCAAAGGCAGCAGGCGACACCAAGGCATTTGACGACGGCTCAATGGCGATACCTGAGAATAACAACGGCTGCCCCGACCTGCTGGACGAAGCACGCTGGGAGACCGAGTTCATGCTCAAAATGATGGTCAAAGACGGCGATTGTAAGGATATGGTCTACCATAAAGTCCATGATATCAAGTGGACGGCTCTTGGCATGACCCCCGCTGAGGATACCTTGGAGCGTATCATCAAGCCCCCCACGACCTGTGCTACACTTAACCTCGCAGCCTGCGCCGCACAATCATACAGGCTTTGGAAGGACTATGACAGTGCCTTTGCAGATGAGTGCCTTACCGCTGCAAAGAACGCCTACGCCGCTGCAAAGAAGCACCCCGATATGTATGCCCCCCTTGATGAGAGCGTGGGCGGAGGTGCATACGGCGACACCAACGCTGACGCCGAGTTCTACTGGGCAGCCTGCGAGCTGTATGCTTCAACAGGCGACAAGGCATATCTTGACGATATGAAAAAGAGCAAGTTCTACCTCAAAGTCCCCACCACCCTCGACGACGGCGAGAGCGTTGATACCATAGGCTCGTTCGACTGGGGTCATACAGCTGTGCTCGGTAATATGACATTAGCGCTCAACAAAGACAAGGCAGATGATTTTGACGCACTCAAAAAAGCCTTTGCCGATGCTGCCGACCACTACCTCGATTTAGAGAGCAAGCAGGGCTACGGTCTGCCCTACGGTCAGAGCACTATTGGCTTTGCTGACAGCGATAAGGGCTATAACTGGGGCTCAAACAGCTTTGTGCTCGATAATGCGATAGTTATGGCATATGCCTATGACTTGGACGGCGATGATAAGTACCACGACGGCGTTATCGGCGCTATGGACTATATACTCGGGCGTAATGCCGTTGATAACTCATACGTCACAGGCTACGGCAGCCACGCCACCACATACCCCCACCACCGCTTCTGGTCGGGGCAGGAGTTTGAAGGCTTCCCGCTTGCACCGAGCGGCGTTATGGCAGGCGGTCCCAACAGCGGTATGGAAGACCCCTGGGTAAAGGGCAGCGGCTGGAAAAAGGGCAAGATAGCCCCCCAGAAATGCTACCTTGACCATATCGAGGCATGGTGTGTGAATGAGTGTACTATCAACTGGAACGCCGCCCTCGTTTGGGCTGACAGCTTCCTGCTCTCGGGCAACGGCGGTATAGAAACAGGCGCTGTCTACGTTTCCGATGAAAAGGCAGAGGACACCAAGACCGTGACCGAAACTGACTCATCATCTGAGTACGATAAGGAAAAGACGAATGAAGACGTTAAGAAATACGATGACAAAAAGAGTGACAGCAAGTCTGATAAGTCAGATAAAGACGATAAGGACAGCGACGAGGGTCTCGGCATATGGCTCTATGTCATCATAGGTGCGATAGTGCTTATAGCGCTTATCTCCCTTGAAATATTCGCATATAATATAATCAAGCTGAAAAGCAAGGATAAGAATGGAGAGAAAAAGGAATGACTTTTATGAAAAAACAGATACTCACAGGGCTATCCACAGCGGCGCTGACACTTGCACTCGTTTCGGGTATCGTAAATAATGCAGGATTTTACACAAAGACCGCAGATGATGAGGGCAGCTCTGCCGATGCGCCTATAAGCGTTATCACCGTTTCGGCTAAGACCGATCATTATACCCCCGAGGTCAAGACAGCGGCTGTTTATAATGATATCTTCAAGTTTGTGATAAATAACTATGCTGACTACGGCAGCGATGTTAAGTTTGTAGCTTACGTGGGCGGCAAAAAGGTAAGCACCACCACCTCTGCCGCACTCAAAAAGGCATCGGGCAAGCTCAATATCACAAACGACGGCAGCAAGAACCTAAAGCCCGGCACTAAGTATAAGATAACCATTACCGCACAGTATGATGACGGCAAGAAAATGACAAAGAGCTTTAACAAGACCACCGCTCAGGACAGCTACTGGACGGTGCATAAGGGCGTTAACGTCTTTAAAAAGTCGGGCGGCAAGTTTGTAAAGGCGTTTACAGCCGATGATGAGCTTATCTATAAAGGCACGCTTGTTGATTCAAAGTGCAAGGCTAGAACCGGCAAGGCAAAGGCTACCGCGGCAAGATACCTTAAGGTAGAGGTGCCCTTTGAAAATGGCAAAAACGAGCTCGGCGAAATGCAGTATGTTTATAAGAGCTGCTATATCGACTATAAGCTCAACAAAAAGGTCAACCGTAAGACACAGGCAGCTGTTCGTAATACAGTTGTAAACTATGCCAAGTATATGACAAAGATACCCAACCAGACCTACCAGCTAAGCGGCGAGTATGTGACAGATCAGCAGACAGTTTCCGACTGCTCGGGCATGACGGAGCTTTCATACTTGCAGATAGGCTATTACCTCGAGCATTATGCTGACAGGCAGGCTAATAACTACGGCAAGGTGATCTACAATAACCTTGTTTCGGCAGGCACATACAGCGGCGTTGAGACATATAACCTCAAAAACCGGAACTCGAGGGTAGATATATCAAAGCTCGTCAAGGGCGATCTGGTGTTCTTTATGACCTCGACCAATGCAGCCGATGATAACTCACTCTACGTCGGCAACGGCATAGGTCATGTGGGAATGTACCTCGGCAACGGTAAGATGGCACATTTCACGGCAGGTTACGGCATCTATAACCACCCCTGCCGAATAGAAGACCTGAAACAGTATGACTCGGGTCTGCGTGTAGTCAAGGCAGTAAGGTATATCATATAAAAGCAAAAGCAGCAGTTTCCGTGTTTACGGTCACTGCTGCTTTTTTGAAAAAGGTAAGAGGAATATGTATTATTACCTGCTTCTGCGTTTTTTGCTTGCTATAAGCGCTGTTGCTGCTGCTATAATAGCCGCCGCAAAGAACTTAGAGCCATCTTCTCTGCCCGCTTTCGGGTTTGATGTGGTCTGCGATGACGCTTGTGAGGCTGTTTCTGATGCAGCTTTCGTTTCGCTCAGCTGCTCTTTTTCCTGCGGCTTAGCTTCATCTTCATCATCTGCCTGCACTTCTTCCTCGGGCTCTGAGGTGTCTGCTTCTTGCTTGGCAGAAGTGTCTGCTTCAGCCGCCGCTTCATCAATGACAGGGTCATTTTCCTGCGCCTGCTCATTAGTTTCCTGCGCCTGCTCATTAGTTTCCTGCGGCTGTGAGGTGAGGGTCTCATCATTCGTTTCTGTCTGCTCGTCCGGAATCTCGACCGGCTGCTCGTCGTTAATCAGCTGCTCTGTCTCTGCGGCTGTTACGTGTATATAGCCCTTGTGGCAGGATGATCCCATCCAGCAGGTGTAGAGTATGTCGCCCTCCTCCTCGGGTGTGAATTCATATACGAAATTCTCTCCCTGCGTAAGTTTTAAATGCCCCTCTTCCTTGTTGTGGGTGTCTGTTCCCCAGCCAAGCCCGGGTATCTTGATCGTTGCCTTGCAGCCCTTGGGCTCTGTCCCCTCTGGCACGTTTACATACCATTTTACAGTTTCGCCCGCCGTTACTTCAACGCTCTGACTCCACAGGTCATCATACTCGGTAACGACCTTCTGTTCTGCTGCCGCTGTGATCTGTGCGCCTGTAAGCGCTATGGTAAGTACCGCTGCTGCGGCTGCTGTCTTCTTTCCTGTTATTTTCATTTCTATTACTCCTGTGTTTCTTTTAGTTCATTTACTTTTATTATGCCCCCCGACAGTTCACCCGTGACGGTGATGTAAAGCCCGTCGAGCCTGTCTGTCGAGTTTAAGTATTCCCACGCAAGCTCCTTGCCGTAGTCGTCAAATTCATAATACACCCACGAGCCGTCGTCCTGCTTAATGTCTATTCCGTAGCCGCTATCACGGCATTCCTCCATGAACATACAGCTTGTTTCATGAAGCGGCGGGTCTTCAAAGTCGCTGCAATCTTCATCTATCAGCACGCCTTTGAATTCTGTGACGTTCTCGCTCTTTGCAGATTCGGTCACTTTCTTAACTGCGGGCTTGCTGCTGCTATTATCATTCTGTGAGCAGCCGCTTAGTATAAATACGAGTGCCGCCGCCGATATAATAAGCCTTGTCATTTTCATATATCCTCCCTGTAAAGCCTGCCGCTTTCCATTTTATAGGTGGTGTCGGCATA
>JAFYET010000121.1 GCA_017544125.1 Ruminococcus sp.
CATTATTCCCGTTACAGTATCGAGTATCGTGTTCTTTTCCTTCTCTGTAAAGTTTATTTCATTTACAGGTATCCCGTTCTCCTGATGTTCCCTGATAAAGCGGCCAAGTGGCTCATTAATGGCATTGATCAGCTTCTGCTGCTCTTCACTATCGACCGATTTGAATGCACTTCTGGTCGGATCGTCAATGTCGTTTGGAAGGTCAACATTACTGAAAATGGCTTGTATTTTTTCTATTAGATGATCAAACGTGACTTCTTCGCCCTCGCCGTTTACCTTGTGGCGGACAAGCGCCAGTGCTGTGTCAAGTATAGCCTGCCCGTCATTTGTGCCGAGCACAGGCAACCATGTCATCAGCTTTGTGTCGCCCGTATCTGTTGCATCAAAGAAGTAAGGGTTCTGGCTGTCCATAGTCCACTGTTCGGTGGTCATAAAATCCCAGGGTGTGCGCTGCTGCCCGCCTTTGGTTTTTACCTTTACGGTATAGTCAACGCAGTTCTGCTTTGGATTTTTCATATTAGTAATTATCGTTTTTCTGTATGAGTATGACCATTTGAATGCAAAATGCCCAAGCCCTGTATTGAGCTGAGTGTCACCGCTGCCGGTCGTAACTGTCGGCAGCATGGGTATAGCGCCCATATCGCCGATACACTCGCCTCCTACAGTTGCCATAGAGCTGTCCTCTGCAATAACGCTCATCGGCAGCATACTAAAGCACATAGCCGCCGCTGATAACCCTGCCGTCACCCTTGATAATATTATTCTTTTGCTAATTCTCATTACTTGCACCTCCGTTGTTGTTGATATTATTATCAGCCTCTTCCCGGCTGTCAAGTATCCTGCCCTGCATGGTGTTGAGTTCCTTTACCTGCGCTTTGTAAATACAAAACATTATCAGCCATACTATCATATACCCCAGAAGCATAAACCCTGCAAGTATCAGCATTTCCCATATACTGCCTACCCAGTGGAGTATGATGCATACAGGGATGAATACAAGCATGATAAGAGTAAAATGCACGGACATTGTCCTGATCATGCTCCAGCTCTCTATCTCATAGAGAAGCATACCGCCAAAGCCCGCAGCACCTATCAGCCCCCCGAGGATAGTCTGTATCACTATGGCTAAGGTCTTGCTGCCTGCCATTTCGATAAGCTCATTTGAAACTATCCTGTCTAAACTCATGGTCGAAAGGAGTGCGATGCCGTTGCCCACTATCATGCCGAGCACAAAGCCTATCAGGGCTCTTTTTATTACCCGCTTAAGCAATACACATCACTCCTTTCCCGAGAGCATCCTGCGTATAGCGGGGATACTGCGCCTTGAAGCCCACGCTTCAAGACCGTTTTTGAATTCTATGCGCAGTGTGCCTTTGAGTGTAAAGTCATATTGCTTGACTTTGCGAATGTTGATTATCTCATAGCGTGATATGCGTATGAATCTTCTGCTGTCAAGTACCTCTTCTATGCTCTGTAATGACCGCTTGACCGAATACCGCACATTTTCAAGCACGATGTCGGTCGTCCTGCCGTTTACCGATATAAAGTATATCTCATCGGGAGATATGGTCTTTACAACACCGTTCTCATCGCTTACTGTTATCAGCGTGGGGTCATAGGCGAGCTTTGATAAAAGCTCCTCAACATACTCATCACGCCCGGCAGCCCTCACTGTCACCTCAATGGTATCAAGGCTGCTGTCCTGCTCAAAGCGGACGTTTATCTTCTTCATTCCCGCTTCACCGCCGATCCTGCGGCAATATTTCTGCATTCTCCCGTTTTCTGATCGTAGTAGAAGCAGCTCCTGCATTCGGGGACGAGCTTGCTGCGGCACCATTTCTGATGCCCGTCGGCTGCTCTGTTCATACACCCCTTGCAGATATAAAGCGCACACTCTGCATTTATGCTGTTTTTAGCCGATTTTTTCAGTTTGCTCACCTCCTGCTTTGCACAAAAGTATTAACAAATAATGTCTAATACCACATTCATTATACAAAATAAGCACCCCTATGTCAAGGCAAATTTGCACGAACGGCTGATATATTTGCATGAACGGCACGAAAACATTTACGCTTCTGTTAACAAATATACCGGCAAAAGCAAAATGCCCCTGCCGGTATCGTGTGTTATTATTATGTCAGGCTATCAGCCCTTTTTGTCCTGCTTTATCAGCCGCTCGATAGCACCAAGCACGCACTTTATCGCCCTTGTCGAGTCGAGGGTGATGTTGTCGGGCATATCCTGCTTTGAGCGCTAAAAGTTCCATATCGCCGTGAGCACACAGCCGCAGCGCACGCCCCTTGCAAGCCCCACGCCGTAGACCGCTGCGCACTCCATTTCAGAGCACAGGCAGCCGAGCTTTAAGTAGCTCTGCCAGCGGGTGAGCAGCCGCTCGCTCACGCCCGAGTTCTCAGGCTCTACCTGCCCGTAGAAGCTGTCCTTTGAGTGAACAACGCCTACGTGGTAGCTGTTGCCAAGGTCACTGCTTGACAGATCCTCCGCTGCCTGCTTCAGAGCCTCAGTTACAGCAAAATCCGCCACAGCAGGGTAGCCTGTGGGCAGGTATTCGTAGGTCGTGCCCTCAGCCCTTATGGCAGCATTTGCGATTATAAGGTCGCCGCCGTAAACCTTCATATCCATTCCGCCGCTGGTGCCTATGCGAATGAAAGTGTCAGCCCCGCACTTTACCAGCTCCTCAACAGCTATCGCCGCCGAAGGTCCGCCGATGCCCGTAGAGCATACAGACACCATCTCATCACCGAGGTAGCCTGTGTAGACGTTGTATTCACGGTTTTGCGATATCTGCTTAGCGTCTTTAAGATACTGCGCTATCTTCGGCACTCTGCCCGGGTCGCCCGGCAGTATGCAGTAGCGCCCTATCTCGCCTTTCTTTGCCTGTATGTGAAATTGCCTTTCGCCGTCCATTATTGATGCCATAAGTTTTACCTCCCTTTTATATGCTTGTGCTGTTTTTCAGCTTTTTTATTGCCCTTATCATTATCACAGCGCCAAAAAGAAGCAACGCCCCGCCGAGTGCGCCGTATATTATCCTGTAATAGATGCTTGTGTCATTGAAATAGCTCTTGCCCGGGTCATCAGGGTCATAGTGTATGGTTATCTTGTCGCCCACCTTGTATTTGGCAGGGCTGCTTGCTACCTCACCGACGTTTATGTGTGTTACGCCGTCAACCTCATATTCGTAAACCGGGGCGTATGATCTGTGGGTGCTGTGCTTTTTCTGATTGGTGGTGGTGTGCAGCTCAAGGTCTGTTACCGTTGCCGTGGCTGTTTCTGTGCAGCTGCGTGTGTTGACCGTCAGAAAATCAGGCCCCGTTATCCCTATAAACGCAAGCACCCCGCCTATAAGCAGCAGTAACACTGCTGCGATTATCTTTGCAGATGTTTTCATATCAGCTTCCGTTTCTTCCGAGCTTGCCGCTTGCAAGCAGCGCACCTATTATCATAAACAGTACACCCATGCCTATGCCCGCATACATCTTAATATTTGATGTGTCATAGAAATAGCTGTTTTCGGGGTCTTTGGGGTCGTAGTGTATCTTTATCTTCGTGCCGACAGGGTAGGGCTTCTGATTTGAGCCCACATCTCTGTCACAGCCTACGTATGTTTCGCCGCCGACTTCAAATTCATAAACCAGGCTGTAGTTTGTATCTACCTTATGCGAGTGAGTGCCTGTCTTTTTTCTGCGGTAACTTGTGTATGTTTCATATTCTGTTACTGTTGCCGCTGTGGTGGCGGTGCATTTGTCGTTTTTCTCCTTAGTGCCAAGCCCCGACCATATGCCGAGCACAAGCGCCGCTATGCCGCCTACTATAAACACCAGCCCGAATATGAGCATAAACCGCCTTATCTTCACAGGGTCAGTTATCACTATCGTTTTTGCCATAGTTATAGCCTCTGGTTTGTAACTTTAGCCTTAATGCCTATTATCACGAATACTGTTCCGAACACGACGAAAAACCCGCCCAGACCGAACAATATGCCCCTTACAAGGTTTATCGACTTGTCAACATAGAAGTTTGAGGGCTTGCCCGGCTCGTAGTGCAGCTCCACCTTGTCGCCTATATCATACTTGGCAGGGTAGGTGCTGTATGAGCTTTTCTCCTCATAATCCTTGCCGTCAACAGTGTATGCAAAAACAGGTGCGTAGGTATCATCATGCCTTACGTTATCTATAACCACCGCAGTTGTGGTTTCCGAGCAGGCATCGTAGTGCTGCTGCATAAAGTGGGTGACTATAACGCCTATAACAAGTATCAGAACGCCAATGCCCACAAATATACCGCCCACGATCTTGAAAACAAGCGCTGCGTCGTTTGTCGTCTGCCTTTTGCCCGAATACATATAGCCGTTTACATTAAATGCCTGCGGTTGGGGCTGCTGATCAAAATTCGTCGGCTGGTCACCAAGGCTGCGCCCTTCGGCTCTTAACTCCTGCTCTATGAATGAATCCTCTTTCATGGTTTTTCCTCCCTTATAACTGTAACGCTTCCAAAAAAGGCTCTGAAACCAGAGCCCGTTTTGTTATTTATCTATCTTCATTGAAATGTCAAACGCCTTGACCGAATGTGTCAGCGCACCGAGTGATATTATGTCAACACCAGTCTCGGCGATGCCTCTTATTGTCTGTGCGGTAACATTGCCCGATGCCTCTAAAAGCGCCTTGCCAGCCGTTATCTCAACAGCCTTTGCCATGTCTTCATTTGACATATTGTCAAGCATTATTATCTCAACGCCTAAGCTAAGCGCTTCTTTTAGCTCCTCAAGGTTTGCCACTTCGACCTCTATCTTGACCGTGTGCCCCATTTTCTCACGCAGAGCATTCACAGCCCCTGTCATCGAGCCGTAGGCATCAAGGTGTGTGTCCTTGAGCATTGCACAGTCTGACAGGTTGTAGCGGTGGTTTCTGCCGCCGCCTACCGTTACAGCGTATTTCTGTATCATGCGAAGTCCCGGCAGCGTCTTCCTTGTGTCAGCGATCGATGCCTTAGTGCCCGCTACAAGCTCGACACACTCTCTTGTCATGGTCGCTATGCCCGACATATGCTGAACGATGTTAAGCGCCGTCCTTTCGCCCTTTAAAAGCTCTCTCGTGTGGCAGGTGATGCGGGCTATTATGTCGCCCTTCTTTACCTTCTCGCCGTCATTGATGTAAACTTCAGCTGTCGCCGTCGGGTCAAGCAGGGTGAATACCCTTACTGCTATGTCAATGCCGCACAGCACGCCGTCAGCCTTTGCAACATAGCGTGCGGTCGATACCTTGTCAGCATCAACAAGATAGTCGGTAGTCACGTCAACGTAGTTTATATCCTCATTGAGCGCTGTTTTTATAAGGTCGTCTATCTGAAACTGCATAAGTGCCATATTTATTTCTCCTCTTAAAACAGGTAGTCGGGGTCGTCTTTTTTGAGCGAAAGTTCCTGGTCTTCGTTGTACATATCCTCGCCCTCGCTGGTGGTGGTCAGCTCTGCATTCTCGGTTATTATCTTCATGCAGTCTGAGAGAATGATGTATGCGCAGGTGCAAAGCGAGCAGGCTTCAACATAGTCACGGTCAACCTTGTAGCTGCCGTTGTCAAGGTTCTCCTTTAGCTCGCATATGTCACGGTAGCCCTTGAATACCTCTTCAACATCAGGTATTACGAAGTATGCGCTCTGCATTATCTTTCTTATTTTTGTCCTTATGCCGTGGGGGATATGGGGCGCATTATTATCTGTATCAAACTCAGTCTCGGTGAAATCCTGTGTGTGCGCCTTGTTTTTCTCGGCAATATCATGCGCCGCCCTGCGTGAGAATACAAGTGCTTCAAGCAGAGAGTTGCTTGCAAGCCTGTTGTTTCCGTGAACGCCAGTGTGCGAGCATTCGCCGCAGGCATACAGCCCCTCGACAGTTGTGCGTGCGTAGGTGTCAACATCTATGCCGCCCATAAGGTAATGCTGGCAGGGGAATATGGGTATAAGGTCCTTGGTCACATCGTAGCCCGCTTCAAGCAGGTTTTTGTATATCATGGGGAAGCGGTTTCTGATAAAGTCGGGGTCTTTATAGCTTATATCAAGGAAGAACTCATCAGAACCCGTTCTCTTTGATTCAAAGATGATAGAATGAGAAACTACATCACGGGGCGCAAGCTCGAGCCTCTTGTCATACCTGTGCATAAAGCGCTCGTGGTGGCAGTTTTTAAGGTAAGCGCCCTCGCCCCTTACAGCCTCTGAGATAAGGAAGCACTCACGCTTGTCTCTGTTATTGAATGCCGTCGGGTGGAACTGGATGTAGCTCAGATTCTTTATCCTTGCACCTAACTTGTATGCAAGGGCTATGCCGTCACCAGTGGCGATAGCCGAGTTTGTGGTGTATTCGTAAACTCGCCCTATGCCGCCTGTTGCAAATATAGCAAAGTGGCTGTTTGCCGTAATGAACTCATCATTCATGAGCACATTGAAAGAAAAGCCCGTGGCGGTTTTCTTAATGTCGGTCATTACAGCGTTTTCCCATATCTCGACATTGGGCAGCGTCTGCACGTAAGCTAAGAGCTTTGTTTCAATTTCAAAGCCCGTCGAATCCTTATGGTGGAATATGCGGTGCTTGCCGTGACCGCCCTCGAGTGTGCGGTGATAATCGCCGTCGGGGGTCTTGTCAAAATCAACGCCTAAGTTTATTATCCTGTCAATGTCGATAGCCGCCTCGTGAACCAGCACATCGGTAGAAACGGGGTCGTTCTCAAAGCCGCCTGCCACAAAGGTATCCTGCTTGTGCAGCTCGGGGTCATCAGTGGGGCTCTTGTAAACGCCCGCAATGCCGCCCTGCGCAAGGGCAGAGTTGCAGAGGGTAAGCTCTCTCTTTGAGAGAACGAGTATCTTGAAGTCGCTCGGCAGGTTGATAGCCGAATAAAGCCCCGCAGCGCCGCAGCCTGCTATAATAACGTCATAGTTTTTCATATATATCACCTTAAACTTTGCTCTTTGGCAAAATAATTATACTTATTCTATTATATCATATGCTTAGACAAATTTCAAGGTCAATTACCCTTTTCACTCAAAAAAGCAAGAAATGTTAATATTTTGGTTACAAAAAAGCCTGCCCGCAGCATTTGCATACAGGCAGGGGAGTATTATCACGTCTTTTCTTTGAGTATGTTCACAGCCTTTTCCATAGCTTTATCCAGCCCTGCGGTATAGCTTTCAAGGGTCTGTGCTATTTTTATATCAGGTGAGAAGCCCTTGTTGTATATTTCTTCACCGTTTTGTGCAAAGCATCTTCTTGTGCATATGCGGAAAGAACCGCCGCTTTCAAGGCTTATCTGTAACGGCTGCCCCGATGAGCCTGCGGTGTTAGTACCTATGAACACAGCATCGGTGTGTGCTTTCATAACATCAATAAAGTCCTCACCGGCCGAAAAGGTGTATTCGTTCATAAGCACGGCTATCGGTGCTTTCAGCCTGCCGGGAGCGTGATTTTCTTTCTTTGTAATATCTCTCTTGTAGTAGATGTGGCGGCACATCTTGTAATCCTTTATGCTGCCCTCATCAGAGTATCTTTCTTCAAGCTCCCCGGGTGTGATATCTTTAAGGTCATCTCTGTAAATGCCCCACGCTTTGTGCGCCGGCTCATATATCTGCTCTTCTGCCCCGCAGCTGTCAAAGTCACCGTCTATGAACATAGCCGCTATCTTGTCAGCGTTGTCGCTGTTGCCGCCTGTGTTTCCTCTTACATCAATTATAAAAGCCTTTGCTTCCTTTAGCCTGTCAAAGTGCGTGTATATTTCTTCCGGCATATTATTATCATCAAATGATGTGAATTTCAAAACAGCTATCCTGTCCTCACGCATCTCAGCTTTGAAAGTGCCGCCCTGTGCAATAAGCTCCTTTGATATGTCGTCCTTGAACGGCTGGTCGATACTGCACCATTTCATCTGTGCGGGGGCTTCTCTTGTGAGTGTTTCTTCAAACGTTCTTCCCTCATGCTCAAAGGTCATATCAAGCGTGCTGCCAACTCTGCCAAGAATCAGCTCGCTCAAAGCAGAAAAGCTGCACGCAGCTTCATTTGCGTGCCATATGTATGGGTAGCAGTTATCCTTTATGTATTCTGCCGCATCGGTGCCGTTTATCTTTTTAAGCACGCTGTAAAGCGGCACTATGTCCTTGTATTCCTCGGTCGTGTTAATAACGGCGATTTTACCTTCAAACCCGAAAAGCAAAACCGGCAGCATTGAATAATACTGCGCATCCTGCATTATATCCATAGGCATTGTAACACCCGTGTGCCCGTCGCAAAGCATAGATACAAAGCGCATAAGCTCTTGGTAATAGTCATAAATATCCTTTGCTGCCAATACCCTCGGCAGGGCCTTTTTGTACTCCTCGTCCCAGTTGATATCCACCTTATCCCAGAATGCAAAGTTGTACTCCGCTTCCTTCCATATTGTTGAAAGTTCGTATATTTTAAGTTCGTCTGTTAATGTGCGCATATTGTTCTCCTCCTATAAAAAATCCCCGACAGCCTGTTGCAAGACCGCCGGGTTTTATCACCATGTCTTTGAAAACAGTATTAAATTTACAAACAGTATATTTGCCACACACTGCGCTATCAGGCTCACCGTTGCAAAATCATACCCCAGGCGCTCGTGCTTGCTTGCCATGTCGTGAAAGCCCAATATAAACGGCAGCAGGCATACCTCAAAATCATAAAAGAACGCAAATGCCACCGTTGACAGCCCGCCGAAAAGCGCCCCCTGCTGCATCGTCATCTCAATAAGGAACGAGTCTTTGTTAAGCAGTAGTATGAGCATTATCACCGCTTCAAATATCGAGAAAGCGAGGTATATAACGGCGTATGTGCAGACAAACAGCCTGTCGTCATCGCTCTGCTTTGAAAAGAATTTCTTTAAAGGCACACAGCCGAAAGTGCAGGTAAGATACACAAGCAGCTGTACCCACGAAACCGCCGAGTGGCTTTTTGTGGCTTTGTAGACTATCAGCCCCAGTATCAGCGGTGCTGCAAATAACACACTTTGCAGTATGCAGGAGAATATCAGCCCGCTTTTTATGGCTTTGTTTTTTATCAAGCTGTTCTTTTTAATGGTTATCATCACCTTAGTTTATGCTTAAGTCTTCGGGGCGAATATCTTTATAACGACTCCGTCGCCGACCGTCTCGCCGCTTGCAGTAAGCTCCCTGCCGTTAAGATATGCAATGGCTTTGCTGTCTGAATATAGCTGCGGGCGGCAGTCTTCAAGGGTAGTGCCGTTGTTTTCTATGAACACCCTGCACCTGTTCCCCTCAGAGTCAATACCCTCGAGAAGATACCTTGCCGACATCGAAAAGCGCCCGTCATCAAATATCTGAGTATCGACCCCGTCAGAGACCGTCTCGCCGTTAAACAGCGCCCCCTCAGCCCTCGCATGAAAATGCAAAAGGTTCACTGAAGCTCTATCACCGCTCAGCCCCTCCGAGCTTGTTATGTCAACATATACGGTTATCAGCGGCTCATTCATAGCTATCACTCCCTATAAAACTGATTATAGCACGTTTGCGGTATTATGTCAATAACAAAAGCCCCGAAAGACTCGGGGCTTGATGTATGTGTTATTCTCCTGTATACTCCGTCCCGTAATAGCAGGCAAGGTAAATCTCCTTAAGCTCGCTTATCAGCGGGTATCTCGGGTTAGCGCCTGTGCACTGGTCATCAAATGCGTCCTCGCTCATCTGGTCAAGCGTTGCAAGGAAGTCCTCTTCCTTGATGCCGTAGTCTGCAATAGTCTTCTTGCAGCCGCAGGTCTCCTTGAGCTCTGCGATCTTAGCAAGGAGCTTCTTGAAGGTGTCCTTGTTGTCCTTGCCGAATATGCCGAGGTAGTTGGCTACCTCGCAGTATCTCTCTAAGGTGTGCGGGTATTCATACTGCGAGAATGTGCCCATCTTGTGGGGTGCTTCCTGAGCGTTGAACTTCATAACGTTCTCGATTACAAGTGCGCAGCAGATGCCGTGGGGCAGGTGGTGGTAAGCGCCCAGTTTGTGTGCAAGGCTGTGACCTATGCCTAAGAAAGCGTTTGCAAAAGCCATACCTGCCATTGTTGCGGC